>JAQGLD010000044.1 GCA_028293055.1 Alphaproteobacteria bacterium | reverse complement strand
CCGAGGCCCGGGGAAGCTCGGGCAATTACGCGCTGATGGACCAGATCGCCGCGCTGAAATGGATCAAGCGCAACATCGCCCGCTTCGGCGGCGATCCGGCCAACGTCACCATCGCCGGCGAATCGGCCGGCTCGCAGGATGTCGCCCTGATGCTTGCGACTCCCGAGGCGCGCGGGCTGTTCGCGAAAGCGATCCTGGAGAGCGGGACCACGGATTTCGGCTTGCCGCCGCGCAGCCTCGCCGAGGCGGAAGCGATCGGCGGGCAGGCCGATGCCCTGCTCGGAACCGATCTCGCCGGGCTGCGGCGCGCGGCGGCTGCGGACCTGCTCGCCGCCGATCTCAAGCTCCACGACGATGCGTTGGAGGCCGACGACTATCTGTGGCTGCGGCCGACGATCGACGGAGAGGTGCTTCCAAAGGCGCCGCCAAAGCTGCTGACGGAGGCGCCGCCCCGGCCGGTGATCGTCGGCAACAACCGGTTCGAGCTCGATCTGCCCGGCGGCAGGTCGCATCGCGACGCCTTTGTGGCTCGGGCTTTTGGGTCGCGCGTTTCGGCGGCGCGTGCCTTCTACCGGCTCGACGCACCCGATCCGCCCGAGGATCCGCGTCTCGGCAGCCGCGACGAGCAGATCGCGACCGACGTCACTTTTCGCTGCCCGGCGAATGCGCTTGCCGACCTGCTCGCCCGGCGCCGTACCGCGGTCTGGCGATACGAATTCGACCTCGCCCCCGGCGGCGGCCGCACCCGACATTCCCTCGACATCGGCTATGTCTTCGGCGAAGGACGCTCTGCCGCGGGTTTGTCGCTGCGGCCTTATTGGGTCGCGTTCGCCAGGAGCGGCAACCCCAACGCGCCGGGCATGCCGCAATGGCCACGGCATTCCCCTGCAGCCGGGGAGTATATGGCTTTCGAGGAATCCGGATTCGTCGCCCGCGCGGGGCTCCGCACCCGGATCTGTTCCCTGCTGGAGAGATTGTGATGAAGCTCCAGGCCCACGCGGTCGAAAAGCCCTGGGGACGCGAAGATCTCCCACCTCCTTTTCCGCGCGCTGCCGGGGGCAAGACCGGCGAGATCTGGTTCGAGCCCGATAATGGCGCGGACCTTCCCCTGCTAATCAAATATATCTTCACCAGCGAGAGGCTCTCGGTGCAGGTCCATCCCGATGACTCCGAGGCCGCCGCGCGGGTAATCGCGAGCGGCAAGACCGAATGCTGGTATATCGTCGCCGCCGAGCCCGGCGCGACCCTGGGCCTCGGCGTTCGCGCGGGGACGGACGCTTCGGCTTTGCGCCGCTCGGCGCTCGATGGCTCGATCGTCGATCTGATGGAGTGGAAACCAGTCGCACCCGGCGATTTCTTCTACGTGCCCGCAGGCACCGTTCATGCGATCGGAGCTGGAATCTCGTTGGTCGAAATTCAGCAGAACCAGGGCGTTACCTATCGGCTCTACGATTACGGCAGGCCTCGCGAGCTCCACCTCGACGATGCGGTCGCGGTTGCGGAGCTCGAGCCCTATGCGGCCGACCTGGCGCGGGATGGGCGCCACGCGGGTCTGCTCGTCGATGGGCCGCATTTCACCGTCGTGCATGTGATTGGCGGGGAGGGGGCCGCCAGCGCGCTTGCCGGGCGCGATCGGTGGATCGTGCCGCTGGCGGGCGAGGTGAATGGCGCCGGGGTCGGGGAGTGCCTGTTTCTCCGCGGGGATGAACGTGGCGAGGCTTCAGCCGGCGCGGATTTTCTGGTCGCTTCCGTTTCCTGAATTCTCCCTTTCCGGGAGGATCTGTTCAATGCCCCAAGGCTTCGGCACAGGCCGCCGCAGCGCCGTAGAGGCCGGGCTGGGGATGGGTAATCAGCTTGACCGGCATGTCGTCCATCATCCGCTCGAACCGCCCCTTGGCGATGAAGCGATCGCGAAAGCCCGAACGCGGCAGATGGTCCGCAACCCGCAGGCCGACCCCGCCGGCGATCACCACCGCGGAGGCGCCCTGGGCGAGTGCAATGTCACCGGAAAGGGTACCCAGCGTCAGGCAGAAACGGTCGAGCGCGGCTGCCGCAAGGCTGTCCTCGCCGGCCAGCGCCGCGGCCCACAAGGCCTTCTCGTCGAGCTGGCGGGTGGGGCGTCCCTCGATCGCGGCCAGCGCCTCGTAGACATTGACCAGGCCGAGACCCGAAGCGACCCGCTCCACCGAAACCCGGCGATATCGTTTGCGCAACTGGGTCAAAATTTGATCCTCGAGCGTGTCGATGGCCGCGAAATCGATATGGCCGCCCTCGGTCTCGATGACCGAATAATCACCGTTGCGGTGGAGCAATTGAGCAACACCGAGGCCGGTGCCCGGGCCGACGATGCTGATCACGCCATCGCGCGGCAGCTCCCTTTCCGGCCCGCAGATTGCGCGGAAATGCTCGTCGCCGAGCTGGGCGACCGCGTGGGCGACCGCTCCGAAATCGTTGACCAGGGTGAAG
Organism: Alphaproteobacteria bacterium; assembly: GCA_028293055.1. Taxonomy (GTDB): domain Bacteria; phylum Pseudomonadota; class Alphaproteobacteria; order Sphingomonadales; family Sphingomonadaceae; genus Allosphingosinicella. The sequence continues at coordinate 26,892 of JAQGLD010000044.1, read as the reverse complement.
CGTTCGACCCCGAGCTTTTCCGGCACCATTGCCGGCCGGATCACCCAGGGATTGTTGGTGAGCTTGAGCACCTCGCCCTGCACCGGCCCGGCGACTGCGATTCCGGCGATCCGCGGCAGCGGCCGTCCGAGCTCGACTCCGAACGCCTCCCAGGCGGTCTGAAGGCTGGCATGTTCGGCGGTCTTTAGCGTGCAGGCAGCACCGAGCGAGGCGACCCGGCCGTGCTCGACCTGGGCGATCGCGAAGCGCGCATGGGTGCCGCCAATGTCGACCGCCACGATCTCGGTCATGCAAATTCCTCTTCCATCGCCGCGAGCATCGCGGACGCCCCCTGCTCCGCGCCATCCGCCCCGCGACGCATCAGCGCGAACAATTCGCGGCCCGTACCCGAAGCCGGCTGCGGTGTCTCGGCCGAGTCTCGCGCCTCCCATTCCGCTTCCGGAACCAGCGCGTCGAGCTCCCCGCTCTCGGCCGATACGCGGACGATATCGCCTTCGCGGAGCCGTGCAAGGGGGCCGCCGCCTTTCGCCTCGGGCGTGACGTGGATCGCTGCGGGCACCTTGCCCGATGCGCCCGACATGCGCCCATCAGTGACCAGCGCGACCTTGAAGCCGCGATCCTGAAGCACTCCGAGGATCGGGGTGAGCTTGTGGAGCTCGGGCATTCCATTCGCTCGCGGCCCCTGGAAACGCACCACCACCACGACATCGCGCTCGAGCTCGCCGGCGCGGAAGGCGTCGAGCACCTGGTTCTGGTCGGAGAAGATCCGTGCCGGCGCCTCGATCGTCCAGCGCTCCGGCCCGACTGCGCTGGTCTTGAACGTCGCGCGCCCGAGATTGCCCCGGACGAGGCGCATTCCGCCGTCGGGCTGGAACGGGTCGCTCGCCGAGCGAAGCATGTGGAGGTCGAGCGGCGCTGCCGGCGAATCGCGCCAGGCGATTGCGTCGCCGTCCATCACCGGTTCCCGGGCATAATCGGCGAGGCTTTCGCCGGCCACGGTCATGATGTCGGCATGGAGCAGGCCGTGTTCGAGCAGGGTGCGGATGACGAAGCCGACGCCGCCAGCCGCCTGGAAATGGTTCACATCGCCCGATCCGTTCGGATAGACTCGCGCGATCAGCGGCACCGCGCCCGACAGCCGATCGAGATCCTCCCAGTCGATAAGGATCCCGGCGGACCGCGCGATCGCCGGGAGATGGATGGCATGGTTGGTCGATCCGCCGGTGGCAAGCAGGCCGACCGCTGCGTTGACGATCGCCTTCTCGTCGACGCAGAGGCCGACCGGCCGGTAATCATTGCCGTTCCAGCCGATCTCGGTCAGCCGGTGTACCGCGGCTCGGGTGAGCGCCTGGCGAAGCTTCGTCCCCGGATTGACGAAGGCCGCGCCTGGCATGTGGAGCCCCATCACCTCCATCATCATCTGGTTCGAATTGGCGGTGCCATAGAAGGTGCAGGTGCCGGCGCCGTGATAGGAGGCCGATTCAGCCTCGAGCAGCTCCTCGCGGGTCGCCTTGCCCTCCGCATAGAGCTGGCGGATTCGCTGCTTCTCCTTGTTGGCGAGGCCCGAGGGCATCGGACCGGCCGGGATCAGGATCGTCGGAAGATGGCCGAAACGCAGCGCGCCGATCAGCAGGCCGGGAACGATCTTGTCGCATATGCCTAGCAAGGCAGCGGATTCGAACATCCCGTGGCTCAGCCCGATCGCCGTGGACATCGCGATCGTATCGCGGCTGAACAGCGACAATTCCATTCCCGGCAGCCCCTGGGTGACTCCGTCGCACATCGCCGGCACTCCGCCGGCGACCTGCGCGGTGGCTCCGACTTCGCGCGCGAACATCTTCATCTGCTCGGGATAGCGGCCATAAGGCTGATGCGCGGAGAGCATGTCATTATAGGCGGTGACGATCCCGATATTGGTCGCGCGGCCGCCGCGGATCGCTGGCTTGTCCTCGCCCGATGCGGCGAAGCCGTGGGCGAAATTGCCGCAGGCCAGGCTGGTCCGGGTGACCCCGCGCTCGCGCTCACTGCGGATCAGGTCGAGATAGCGCGAGCGGCTCGCGCGGGATCGTTCGATGATCCGATCGGTCACTGCGGCGACGGTGGCGTGGAGGCTCATGTCTCGCTCCAGAAGATCGTGACCGGGCATTCGGCCGTGGAAAGAAGCCGCGCGACCGGCAAGTCGTTCCGTCCGGCGATCGCATCGTCGAGGATCGCCTTCTTGGCCTTCCCGCGAACGACCAGGATCAGCCGATCGGTGTCGCAGAGCGCAGCATAATTGAGGCTGAGGCGCGCGAACGGCGCCTCGGGGGGAAGCGGATCGGGAGTTGCGCGGATCACTGCCGGCGGCGCATCCGCGGCTACGTCCATGTTGGGAAAGATCGAGGCGACATGGCCGTCCTGGCCCATGCCCGCCCAGACCAGGTCGAACCGCCCCGGCGCTGCGCCTTCGGTCAGTGGTTGGACTTTGGCACCGGTGCCATCGAGAGCGGCACGGAGCGCTCCGAAATTGCTTGCGGGATGGTCGGCCGGCACGATGCGGTCGTCGCTGACGGTGATGGTCAGGTCGCTCCACGGCAGCGGGCGTGCGGCGAGCAGCGCGAGGATCGGCCGCGGCGTGCTTCCGCCGGGGACAGCGATGCGACTGCCGCATCGGGCCGCCGCTGCGATGCGATCGGCCACCGCAAGGTCGTCGGCCGGCTCGGCCCATTCAATCCTATTCATGCCAGCTGACGCCGTCCCGCTCGGTGAGCGCGATCGCCGCCGAAGGCCCCCATGTGCCAGCGGCATAGTCTTTCGGGGTCATGCGGTTGAACCCCCAGCCGTCACGGATCGCGTCGATCCATTCCCATTGCGCCTCGACCTCGTCGCGCCTGACGAACAGGGTCGGGTCGCCCTCGATCAGGTCGAGCAGAAGCCTTTCATAGGCGATGCGCCTGCGGGAATCGGCGAAGACATTCGCGGTTCCCAGATCGAGCGGGACTTCGCGCAGGCGGATCCCCTCGCGATCTAGCCCCGGCTGCTTGGCCATCACCAGCAGTCGGATATTCTCTTCGGGCTGGAGCCGGATGACCAGCTTGTTCGGCTGGACCACCGCGCCGCGGCTGGCGAAGATAGAATGGGGCACGCCCTTGAACTGGATGAAGATCTCCGAATGGCGTTCAGGGAGGCGCTTGCCGGTGCGCAGGTAGAAGGGAACGCCCTTCCAGCGCCAATTGTCGACATGGGCCTTGAGCGCTACGAACGTCTCGGTGCCTGAGACGTGGCCGAGCTCGTCGGCATAGCCGGGAACCGGCGCTCCACCGACCGCGCCCGCCTTGTACTGGCCGATGACGGTGTTGGCGGCGACCTCGTCGCGGCCGATCCTGCGCAGCGATCGGAACACCTTGACCTTCTCGTCTCGCACCGCGCTTGCGCCGAACTGCGCGGGTGGCTCCATCGCGACCAGGGCGAGGAGCTGCAACATATGGTTCTGGACCATGTCGCGTAGCGCGCCCGATCCCTCATAATAGCCGGCACGGCCTTCCAGCCCGACGGTCTCGGAGACGGTGATCTGAACATGTTCGATTCCGCTCGCATTCCACAGCGGCTCGAACAGCGAATTGCCGAAGCGCAAAGCGAGGAGGTTCTGGACCGTCTCCTTGCCGAGATAATGATCGATCCGGAACGTGCGCTCCTCCGGAAAGACCGAAGCCACCGCTTCGTTGATCATCCTACTCGAGGCGAGGTCGGTGCCGAGCGGCTTCTCGAGCGCCAGTCGGACATCGCGGCCGGTGAGGCCCGCCTGGCTGAGCCCGGCGATGGTCGCTTCGAACAGGCTGGGCGCGGTCGACAGGAAGATGGCGAGGCCGTCCTTCGCCTTGCCGACGGTCTCGGCGAGCCGGCCATATTGCGCCTGGTCGCTCGCATCGATCGCGACATAGGACAACCGCTCGAGGAAGGTCCTGGCCACCTCGGGCCTCAGAAAATCGCGGTCGGCGATGAAGCGGCTCAGCGAGTCTCCCGCCTGGGAGCGAAACCCTGAATCGTCGAGGTCGCTGCGCGCGGTGGCGACGATCCGCAGATCGGGCGGAAGCAATCCGTCGGCGTGGAGGCCATAAAGCGAGGGGAGAAGCATGCGCTGCGCGAGGTCCCCGGTCGCGCCGAACAGAAGCAGGTTATGGGCGGGTTGGGTCAAACCGATTAGCCTTGGTTGCAGTCCTCGCCCTTGCTAGATGACAGCGTTGTCAAATAACAGGGGCTTCGCCGTCGAAGCCTATAAGAACCGCGACGAGCGGCCGGAAGAGGGAGAGCGTCGATGCGTCATGATAGCCGCCTGCGGAGGATGAAGCGACTGGCCTTGCTGGCTGCGCTGCCGACCGCATTGCTCGCCTTTGCCGCTTCCTCGCGCGCCGAGGGGCCGGCCGTTGGCCCGGTCCATTGGCCGAAAGTGCGGAGCCGCGTGGCCCATGATCCGGCGGTCGAGGCGCGCGTGGAGGCAATGCTTCGGCGGATGAGCATCGAGCAGAAGGTGGCGCAGATCGTCCAGGGCGATATTGCCTCGATCAAGCCCGAGGACATGGCCAGGACGCATTTCGGATCGATCCTCGCCGGCGGCAACAGCGCTCCCGGCGGCGTTGAGACCGCTCCCCCGGCCGACTGGCTCAAACTGGCCGACGCATTCTGGGACGCGTCGATGTCGGGGCCGGAGGGATCGCTCAAGATTCCGTCCATCTTCGGGATCGATGCGGTCCATGGTCACGCCAACATCGTCGGGGCGACCATCTTTCCGCAGAATATCGGGCTCGGCGCGATGCGCGACCCCGCGCTGATCCGGCGCATCGGCGAGGTCACCGCCAGGGAGATGGCAGTCACCGGCTTCGACTGGGATTTTTCGCCGACTCTCGCCGTGGTCCGTGACGATCGCTGGGGCCGCACCTACGAGGGCTTCTCCGAAGATCCCGAGGTCGTCCGATCCTACGCCGGGCCGATGATCGAGGGCCTCCAGGGCATGCCCGGGACTCGCGAGTTCGTGGGTCCCGGCCATGTGATCGCGACCGCAAAGCATTTCGTCGGCGATGGCGGCACCGCCGGCGGCAAGGACCAGGGCGACAATCTGTCCACCCCCGAGCAGCTTCGCGACATCCACGGCGCCGGCTACCCTCCGGCGATCGAGGCCGGAGTCCAGGCAGTGATGGCGAGCTTCTCGCTCGTCCGCGGCGAGAAAGTCCATGGCGATCGGGCTCTGCTCACCGGCGCGCTCAAGGAGGATATGGGCTTCGACGGCCTCGTCGTTGGCGACTGGAACGCGCATGGCCAGGTTCCGGGCTGCACCAACATGTCCTGCCCGGCCTCGATCATTGCCGGGCTCGACATGTTCATGGCCCCCGACAGCTGGAAGGGACTTTACGAAAACACCCTGGCGCAGGCGAAGTCCGGGGAGATCCCCACGGCTCGCCTCGACGATGCGGTCCGCCGGATCCTTAGGGTCAAGGTGCGGGCCGGTTTGTTCGAGAAGGGGCGGCCCTCGTCGCGGCCCTTTGCGGGCCGTTTCGAATTGCTCGGCGCTCCCGAGCATCGCGCGGTCGCCCGCCAGGCGGTGCGTGAATCCCTCGTCCTGCTCAAGAATGCGGGTCATGTCCTGCCGCTCTCGCCGCGTCTCAACCTGCTCGTCGCAGGCGACGGTGCCGACAATATCTCGAAGCAGGCGGGCGGCTGGACAATCACCTGGCAGGGCACGGGAATCGGCAACGAATATTTCCCGCATGCCCAGTCGATCTTCTCCGGGATCAAGGAAACGGTGGCGGCGGCGGGTGGAAATGCGACGCTCAGCGTCGAGGGCGCTTATTCCACCAAGCCGGATGCGGCGATCGTCATATTCGGGGAGAATCCCTATGCCGAGTTCGTCGGCGATCGCTCTACGCTCGAATATAGCCCCGCCGACAAGAAGGACCTCGATCTTCTCCGGAGGTTCAAGGCGGCAGGAATTCCGACCGTCTCGGTTTTCCTCTCGGGCCGGCCGCTGTGGGTCAATCCGGAAATCAACGCGTCCGACGCGTTCGTCGCCGCCTTCCTTCCGGGCAGCGAGGGCGGCGGAGTCGCCGACCTGCTGTTCGGCAACCCGGACCGAAGCGTGCGCAACGACTTTCGCGGAAAGCTGTCTTATTCCTGGCCTAAGCGCGCCGACCAATATGCGCTCAATCGCGGCGATGCCGATTACGACCCGCTCTTCGCTTTCGGTCATGGCCTGACCTATGCCGACAAGGGCGATCTCCCTTTTCTATCCGAGGACAAGCCGGCCGGCCCGGCGACGGCGCAAGGGGTGCTGTTCGGCAGGGGTGGGCTCGCCGAAGGCGCCGGATGGAGTTCCTCGCACGGCCTGGTCGCCGTGCGAGCGATCGATCGCCGAGCGCAGGAGGATGCTCGGACGTTTACAGTCAAGCCTCACGGCGCCTTCGGGATCTTCGCCTCCCCGACTCTCGACCTTTCGCGTGAGGCAACCGGCCAGCTCAGCCTGATCTTCGAATATCGCGTGGACGCGCCACCGACGGCCGCTGTCGATCTGCAGATGAACACCGGCTCGGTGCCGATCGCCGGCCTCCTGCGTGCATCGCCGGTCGGGAAATGGCAGACCGCCATCGTGCCGCTGCGCTGCTTCGTCCGTCGCAACGTCGACATGACCAAGCTCGATCAACCCTTCAACCTGGTCGCGGAAGGCAGCCTGACCTTGTCGATCTCCGATGTTCGTATCGACGGCGCCGCGGTCGACCAGGATCGTTGCGGCGCGCCTTGAAGCTTGGTCATTCACGCGGAGCGGCTGCGATGGCATAGCAGGGCCATGAACGTGGGCATCAGGCCGGCGCTGGCGCCGCGAAAGACGATCGACGACGTCGCCGAGCTCGCCGGCGTCTCGATCAAGACGGTGTCGCGGGTGATGAACTCCGAGCCGGGGGTCCGCCCCGAGACACGGCTCAAGGTTCAGCAGGCGATCGCCGAGCTCCACTACAAGCCGAGCCTCCCGGCGCGCAGCCTCGCCGGCAAGCGCTCGAACTTGATCGGGCTCATCTACGACAATCCGAGCGCAAATTACGTATTCGATGTGCAGAACGGTGCGATCGCGCGCTGTCGGGAGGCGGACCTTCGCCTGTTCATCCAGTCGTGCAACGGACTCGGCGAGTCGCTGATCGACGAGGTGCTGGCCCTGGTCGAGCAGACCCATGTCGACGGCCTGGTGATCGCTCCGCCGCTCTCGGCCGATCGGGTGCTGATCGAGGCGCTCGACGCCCGCCATGTCCGCTTCGTCCGGATCGCTCCGGGCGAGGGCGATCATCCTTCCCCCGCGGTCACGATGGACGATCGCGAGGCGGCACGCGAGATGACCGCCTTCCTGATCGGGCTCGGCCATCGCCGGATCGGCTTCGTCACGGGCCATCCCGACCATCTCTCCAGCCGGCAGCGCAGCGACGGCTATGCCGACGCGTTGCGCGAGGCCGGGATCGACCGCGATGCCCAGCCGATCGAGCAGGGCTATAACGACATCGCGACCGGCAGCGAGGCCGGGCTGCGCATGCTCGACCTCGCCGAGCCACCGACTGCGATCTTCGCTTCCAACGACGACATGGCTGCGGGGGTGATCCGCGCCGCCCACGAGCGCGGAGTCGATGTGCCAAGCCGGCTCTCGGTCGCTGGCTTCGACGACAGCCAGATCGCGGGAATCGTCTGGCCGACCCTGACCACCATCCATCAGCCGACCGCAGACATGGCCAACGAAGCGGCCCGATTGCTCATCGACCTGCTCAAGGGAAAGGAGACGGCGCCGGTGACCGAGCTTGCCTACACCCTGATCAAGCGCGGCTCGACCGCGCCGGCGCCTTGAATATCCGCGTCGGCATAGCCGGCTACGGCGCTGGCGGGGCAGCCTTTCACGGGCCGGTCGTCCGGGCGGTCGAGGGGCTCGATCTCGTCGCGGTTTCGACCTCGAACCCGGACCGGGCTCCGCCCGGCACGCGCCGATACGAGCATGCCGAGGCCTTGATCGCCGATCCCGAGATCGACCTGGTCGTGGTCGCCGCGCCCCATCCCGCGCATTTCCCCCTCGCCCGCGCAGCGCTCGAGGCGGGTAAGCATGTCGTCGTCGACAAGCCGTTCACGATCCGCAGCGAGGAGGCGGAGGCGCTGGCGGCGCTTGCCGGGGCACGAGGCCGGCTGGTCGTGCCGTTCCACAACCGACGCTGGGACGGCGATTTCATCACGATACGGGATCTGATCGAGTCGGGCGAGCTCGGCGAGATCATGCTCTACGAAGCGCATTGGGACCGGTTCAGGCCCGATCGCCGCCCCGGCTGGCGAGACCTTCCGGGGCCCGGCTCCGGCCTGATCTACGATCTCGGCCCACATCTCATCGACCAGGCCCTTGTCCTGTTCGGCCCGCCCGACAGCGTTGCCGCCGACCTGGAAATCCAGCGCGCGGGCATGGAGATAAACGACTATTTCGAGCTCGGGCTGCGCTACGGCCGCAAGCGGGTCGTCCTGGCCTGCTCGACCCTGTTGATCGAACCGCGGCCGCGTTTCTCGGTCCACGGCACCAAAGGCAGCTTCGTCAAGTTCGGCCTCGATCCCCAGGAAGCCGCGTTGAAGGCCGGGGCCGATCCGTTGGAGCCTGGATTCGGGGAGGAAGATCCAGACTGGTTCGGGACTCTGACCCGGCTCGACGGAACCCGGGCGCGGATCGCGACTCGCCCTGGCCGCTACGCCGATTTCTATCGCGCGGTCGCCGACGCAATCCGCACCAACGGCAGAGCACCCGTGGATCCAGTGGATGCCGCCGCCGGCCTGCGGATCATCGAGGCAGCTCTGGCCGGCTGAGCTCGTCCTTTTTGGATCCAGGGCCCAAGGCGCATCACGGCCGGTAGGTCACCGGCAATGTCCGCGCCGGCACGGTCACGCTGATGCTTTGCCTGATATCCCGCGAAGACGCGCCGAGCATGACCTTGTAGCTGCCTCCGGCAATGCGCCAGGCGCCGCTCCTGAACACCGCGAGCAGCCGCGGATCGACCTTGACGCTCACCACCGTCTCGGCCCCGGGCGCGAGATCGACCTTGCTGAATCCGCCGAGGCGCTTGGGCGCTTCCCAGCCGGCGCCGCCGGCCGGAGAGACATAGACTTGCGGGACACCCATACCGCGCGCCGCGCCGGTATTGCGTACCCGGAAGCTGACCGTCAGCCCACCATTCGCCGACACCGCCTTCAGCCCCTCATAGCCGAAGCTGGTATAAGAAAGGCCGTGGCCGAACGGGAAGAGCGGCTGAAGATTCTTCGCGTCGAACCATTTGTATCCGACGGTCGCGCCTTCGGAATAATCGACGGTGAAAACCTGGCCCTCGGGCAGCCCGACTCCGTCGAGGGCCAAGCGAGGCAATTGGACGAGATCGCGCGGAAAGGTGACCGGGAGGCGGCCCGACGGATTGATCCTCCCGAACAGCAGGTTGGCAACGGCGCCGCCGCCGCTCGTCCCTGGATACCAGATTTCGAGCACCGCGGAGACACGATCGAGCCACGGCATCAGCACCGGGCCGCCGGTCTCCAGCACCACGACGCTACGCTTGTTGGCGGCCGCCACGGCTTCGATCAATGCGTCCTGATTGTCGGCGAGGGTGAGCGGCACGTCGATCGACTCGCTCGCCCATTGATTGGCGAACACCAGGGCGACATCGGCACCGGCCGCGGCACGCGCCGCCTCGGCGGGATCGCTGCCGTCGACGAAGATCACCTTCGCATTCGGCGCCAGCGCCCGGATCGCGTCGAGCGGCGAGGAGGGATAATAGACCACCGGTCCGGGCCAGCCGGTCGGCTGCAGGCCGGGCACCGCATTGCCGCCGGCAGGATAGGTCTGCGACGAGCCTCCCCCGGACAGGACGCCCTTGTCGGCATGCGATCCAATGACGACGATCGAGCGGACATCGGGCCCGAGCGGGAGGATCGAGTCGCGATTCTTGAGCAGGACCGCGGCCTGCTCGGCATCCGCGCGGGTAACCGCTGCATGGGCCGCGAAATCGATCGGACCCGGCACCACTTCCTGGTCGATCGCTCCGACCGCGAACATCGAGCGCAATATCCTCCGGGCCATGTCGTCGAGCCGTTGCTGCGAGACGCGGCCCGCGGCAACCGCCGCCTTGAGCGGCGCTCCGAAATAGGGTTCCTTGTCGAACGGAAAGCCCGAATCTTGGTCGAGACCGGCATTGACCGAGCGCTCGGTGCTGTGGGTCGCGCCCCAGTCGGACATGACATAGCCCCTGAAGCCCCAGTCGCGCTTGAGCACCTGGTTGAGCAGCCAGTCATTTTCGCAGGCATGGGCGCCATTGACCTGATTGTAGGCGCACATCACCGAGCCGGGGCTGGAGCGTTCGATCGCGAACTCGAATGCGAGCAGGTCGGACATACGCGCCTGATCGGGGTCGATCCGAGCATCCAATATCCCTCGCCCCGTCTCCTGGTCGTTCAGCGCATAATGCTTCACCGTCGAGACGATCCGGTTCGACTGGATACCGGCGATCTGAGCTCCGACCATCGTTCCTGCGAGCAGCGGGTCCTCCCCGCCATATTCGAAGTTGCGGCCGTTGCGTGGCTCGCGGACCAGATCCACTCCGCCGGCCAGCATGACGTTGAAACCGGACGATCGTGCCTCCGACCCGATCATCGCGCCGCCCTTATAGGCAAGGTCCGGATTCCAGGTCGCTGCGGTTCCCATCCCGGAGGGCAAGGCGGTCCGCTCGCGCTTCTGCTGCGCGGCGCCCTGGGTCGCGACCCCGATGCCCGCGTCGGTCTGCCATTGCGGAGGAATTCCCAGGCGCGGAACACCTGCAACATAGCCGGCCGCGCCGGGCCGGGCGCCGGCCGGCGGGCTGTAATTGCGGCCTTTGTCGGTGCTGGAGAAATAACCGAAGACCAGAACGAGCTTCTCGTCGCGGCTCATCTCCTTCAGCACGGCGGAGGCCCGCGCGTCGGGCGACAGTGACACATCCATCCATGGCCGCGAAACTGCGTCCGCGGGGGCAGGTCCCGCCGCAGCCAGGGCAACGACCGAAACTCCGAGCGCCAATGCAAAGCGCGTGATCATCAGGCATCCTCCGATTTGACTTTTCTTTTTGTATCGGGCCGCCCATCCGATCTGACAGCGTTGTCACCGCCCCGCTTGGGGCGGCCCGGGTTGACAGTCGGGAGGCGACCTGATTGGTAGCGCTACCACATAATAGCAAGGTTAGGCGAGGGCGGTTTGGAAGTTCCTTTCTCGGCAGCGATGCTGCCCGACGATCTTGGCAATGCAACTCTCGCGGGTCGGATCGCCCTTCCGCAGGGGCCGAGTCCGGTGTTGATCCGCGACGGCTTCGTCGAAGACATGTCGGCCGTCGCACCGACCATGGCCGATCTTCTCGACTGGGAGGAACCGGCGGCGTTGGAGGGCGAGAGGCTGTTTCCGATCGAGGCGCTGTTCGAACGCACTGCCTCCGCCGAGGCCGGCAGCTTCCTGCTCTCGCCGATCGACCTCCAGGTGGTCAAGGCAGCCGGGGTCACTTTCGCCATCTCGGCGATCGAACGGGTGATCGAGGAGAGGGCGCGCGGCGATTACGACGCCGCCGCTGCGATCCGGGAGAAGCTCGAGGCGCGTATCGGCGGCGCGATCCGGTCGGTGGTTCCTGGCACCCCGGAAGCCGCCACCCTCAAGCTCGCTCTGATCGAGGACGATCTCTGGTCGCAATATCTCGAAGTCGCGATCGGCCCCGATGCCGAGATCTTCACCAAGGTCCCTGTGCTGTCGTCGGTCGGTTGGGGCGCCGAGATCGGAATCCGTTCCGATTCGCACTGGAACAATCCCGAGCCCGAGGTCGTGCTGGTCGCGGACAAACATGGCCGAGCGCTCGGCGCGACGCTCGGCAACGATGTGAACCTGCGCGACTTCGAAGGCCGCAGCGCCCTGCTGCTGAGCAAGGCGAAGGACAATAATGCATCCTGCGCGATCGGGCCGTTCATCCGCCTGTTCGATGGCGGCTTCCGTCTGGACGATGTCCGATCGGCGGTCGTCGAGCTGGTCGTCGAAGGCGAGGACAATTTCCGCCTCGAAGGCGAGAGCACGATGAGCGAGATCAGCCGCGATCCCGAGGAGCTGATCCGCCAGGCGCTCAGCGAGCACCATTATCCCGACGGATTCTGCCTGTTCCTCGGCACGTTGTTCGCGCCGGTGAAGGATCGCGACGAGCCGGGGAGGGGCTTCACCCACAAGATGGGCGATGTCGTCCGGATTCACGCGCCGCGTATCGGGACGCTGGTCAACCGGGTGACGACATCGAAAGCGGCGCCACCCTGGATTTTCGGCATCCGGGCGCTGATGCGAAACCTTGCGGGGCGCGGCCTGTTGAACGCCCAGGCGCCGAGGTCATGATCGACACGCTCAGTCACATGATCCGCGATCGCGCGCCGCGCAGCGGCGGCGAAGCTGAGCGTAAGACCGTCAATATCGGGGGCTGAACCAAATTGACCGACACACAAGACAATCGCGCCATCTATCCGAGCCTGCGAGGCAAAAGGGTGCTGATCACCGGCGGCGGCTCCGGAATCGGGGCGGGCATCGTCGAAGCCTTCGTGCGCCAGGGCGCCGACGTGACCTTCTTCGATATAGCCGACGAGGATAGCGAGGCGCTGGTCGACGAACTCGGCGGCAGGCTCGCTTATGCGCGAGTCGATCTGACCGATATCGCAGCCGCGCAGGCGACGATCGCAGCCTTGATCGAGCAAGGCGGAGCATTCGACATCCTCGTCAACAATGCGGGCAATGACGATCGCCACGCCATCGCCGAGGTCACCCCCGCTTATTGGGACGAACGGATGGCGGTGAATCTCAAGCACCTGTTCTTCTGTGCTCAATCGGTCGTTCCCGGGATGAAGGCGAAAGGCGGCGGAGCGATCGTCAATTTCGGATCGGTCTCCTGGCATCTCGGAATGGAGGATCTCTCCCTCTACCAGACCGCCAAGGCTGCGATCGAGGGGCTGACCCGATCGATGGCACGCGAGCTCGGTCGCGACAATATCCGGGTCACCTGCGTCGTCCCCGGCAATGTGCGGACGCCGCGCCAACTCAAATGGTATACTCCAGAAGGCGAGGCCGAGATCGTCGAGGCGCAGTGCCTGAAGGGCCGACTCGCGCCGGAGGATGTAGCCTCGCTCGTCCTGTTCCTGGCCTCCGACGATGCCAGGCTCGTCACCGGTCACGAATATTTCATCGACGCCGGCTGGCGCTGAAATGGCTTCGCCCCGCAACATCTGGGCCCTCCATGCCGAGCTCGGCGAGGGACCGGTCTGGGTCGATGGGGCGCTATGGTTCGTCGATATCAAGCTCCGCAAGGTCTATCGCCTCGACCCGGCGACTGGGGAGCGGCACAGCTGGGACTCGCCCGAGCAGGTCGGCTTCATCCTGCCGACCGACGACGGCCGCTTCATCGCCGGGCTCCAGAGCGGATTGCATCTGTTCGAGCCGGCGCGCAGCCGATTTGAAATGCTCGCCGAGATCGAGCCCGGCAAGCCGAACAACCGGCTCAACGACGGAGTCGTCGATCCTGAGGGACGGCTCTGGTTCGGGACGATGGACGATAAGGAGACGTCCGCGAGCGGCGCTTATTATTGCTTCGAGTGCGGGACCGTCTCGCCCGCGGGCCTGGCGGGCATCACGATCACCAACGGCCCCGCAATCTCTCCCGACGGAACGACCCTCTATCCTGTCGACACGCTCGCCGGCACGATCGATGCCTGCCGGATCGGCGCAGACGGAGCGCTCGGCCCGTCGCGACCGTTCGTGCGCATCGATGCCAAGGACGGCCATCCCGACGGCCCGACGATCGACAGCGAGGGGTGCCTGTGGATAGGCCTCTACGGCGGCTGGGAAGCGAGGCGCTATTCGCCCGCCGGCGCACTGCTCGACCAAGTTCGTTTTCCGGTCGCGAACATCACCAAGATCGCCTTCGGCGGCGACGATCTGCGCACGGCTTACGCGACCACCGCGCGGCAGATGCTGAGCCCCGACGATATCGCCAGGCAGCCCCAGATCGGGGACCTGTTCGCTTTCGAGGTCGAGGTCCCCGGCCTGCCCTGCCCGAAGGTGCGACTCTCCTGAATTCTCACGGGTGCCAAAGTGCCTAGGGATCGATCCGCAGCATCATGGCGCCATGGGCTTCGACGGTCGCGGACACGCTTCCGCTTCCACGCGGCAAGTCCTTGTGCGCCCACAAATCCCGTGGCTTCGCCTTCAACCCGGCGGGATAGCCCAATTGCTCCCAGGCGACTGCGATCTCGGCCGCCGCCGATCCGCGGTTGAGCAGCAGGACCGCGCGCGCCCCGCCGGCGAGCGGCTTCATCCAGACTTCGCGGTCGCCCTCCTTCCACGCCCGCCGGCCCTGGACTCCGAGCGGATCCTGATCGACCGCGATCACTTCCCTGTTGGTCAGGATGTCGTGGATCTCGGGACTCATTGCCGCGATGTCGTTGCCGGCCATCAAAGGCGAGGCCATTATCGCCCAGAGGCTGAAATGCGTGCGATATTCGGTCGTGGTCATCCCGCCATTGCCGACTTCCAGCATGTCCGCATCGTTCCAATGGCCCGGGCCGGCGAAGGGCCAGAGGGGCTCGTTGCGATCAGCGATGTTGAGCACTCCGAGCTGCCAGCGGTCTACCCCCTCGAACTTGTCGTATATGTCGCCGGTGGTCCGCCAGAGGTTGCCGATCTTCGTCGCCCACAGCCACGGCTGATTGGCCCCCCATTCGCAGATGCTCAGCACGATCGGCCGGCCGCTCCCCCGCAGCGCGTCGGCCATCAGCGCATAGGCTTCCTCGGCATTGCGGGTGCCTGTCGCGCACCAATCATATTTGAGATAGTCGACGCCCCAGCCCGCATAGGTCAGCGCGTCCTGATATTCATGGCCCTGGCTGCCCGGACGGCCGCCGCAGGTCGTGCGACCGGCGTCGGAATAGAGGCCGAGCTTCAGTCCCTTCGAATGCACATAATCGGAGAGCGCCTTCATCCCGGAGGGGAAGCGGGTCGAATCCGCGGTGATGAAGCCCTGCGCATCGCGTGGCCCGTGCCAGCAATCGTCGATCACGACATATTGATAGCCGGCGTCGCGCATCCCCGATGCGACCATCGAATCCACACTCGACCGGATCACCGCCTCGTTCACGTTGCAGGCGAACTTGTTCCAGCTGTTCCAGCCCATCGGCGGGGTCGTTGCGAGCCCGTTGGCGGTGCGCGCCGGGTCCAGATGGGGCGGCAGGCGGTTGGTGTCGACAACGTCCTGGGCAAAAGCGGGGAAGGCGGCGAGCAGGGCCGCGGCGATGATTGTCAGCTTGCCCAACATGTCCGTTCCCCTCGGTCCGCCCTACCCTGAACAGAGGGAGGGGGATTATCTCAGTGATTGTGTCGCGGCGTCTTGGCGGATGTCCCGCGATATTTGACCGCGAATTCCAGAACTCCGCCTTCCGACAGCTGACCCGTCTTCTCGCGGTACAATTCTTCCCAGGGCGTGTTGTTGGCGGGGATCGGGGGAGGCTGGCATTCTGCCTTGCGCCGCGCGATTTCCGCTTCGTCGACCAGAGCGTCGCAGCGGCCGGCATTGAGGTCGATGCGGATCGTGTCTCCGGTCTGCAGCCAGGCGAGGCCTCCGCCGGCCGCGCTTTCCGGCGACGCGTTGAGGATCGAGGGGCTGTCCGAAGTCCCAGACTGGCGCCCGTCGCCGATCGTCGGCAGGCTGGTGATTCCGCGCTGGAGCAAGGCGTCGGGCGGCTGCATGTTGACCACCTCTGCGGAGCCGGGCCAGCCGATCGGCCCGGCGCCGCGGATCGCCAGGATGCAATTTTCGTCGATATCGAGCGCCGGGTCGTTGATCCGGTGGTGGTAATCGTCCGAACCGTCGAACACGATCGCCCGGCCCTCGAACACACCCTCGCGGCCCGGGATCGACAGGTAGCGGGCGCGGAACTCGTCCGAGATCACGCTCGTCTTCATGATTGCGAAATCGAACAGATTGCCCCTCAGCACGAGGAACCCGGCGCGCTCGCGAAGCGGCCGGTCGAACGGCAGGATGACCTCACGGTCGCTGGTCTCGCGGCCCTGCAAATTCTCGGCCTGGCTGCGTCCGGTAACGGTCAGCGCGTCGCCGTCCAGCTTTCCAGCTCGAAGCAATTCCCAGAGCACCGCGGGGACGCCGCCCGCGCGGTGGAATCGCTCGCTGAGATACTGGCCCGCCGGCTGTATGTTGACCAGCAGCGGGAGGTCGTAGCCGTGAGTGACCCAGTCGGCCTCTCCTATCTCGACTCCGGCATGCCGGGCGATCGCGACAATATGGGGCTGTGCGTTGCTCGATCCGCCGATCGCCGTGGTCAGGCGGATTGCGTTGAGCAAGGCCTGGCGGGTCAGGATCTTCGACGGCCGCAAATCCTCATAGGCCATGTCGACGATCCGCTTGCCGGTCTCGTAGGCCATCTGCCCGCGCTCGCGATAGGGCGCCGGGATTGCGGCGTTGCCGGGCAGCGACATGCCGAGCGCTTCCGAGACCGCATTCATCGTCGAGGCAGTGCCCATCGTGTTGCAATGACCTGCCGAGGGCGCGGAATCCGTCGCGCGGCGGAGGAATTCCTCTTCGTCTATCTCGCCGGCGCCGAGCTTGCGGCGCGAGCGCCAGATGATGGTTCCCGAGCCGACCAGCTCGCCCTCGTGCCAGCCGTCGAGCATCGGACCGCCGTTGAGCGTGATCGCGGGAATGTCGACCGTCGAGGCGGCCATGATCGCCGCCGGAGTGGTCTTGTCGCACCCGGTCGTGAACACGACCGCGTCGATCGGATAGCCGTTGAGGGATTCCACGAGCGTCAGATATTCGAGGTTGCGATCGAGCGCCGCGGTCGGCCGGCGGCAGTTCTCGAAGACGGAGAAGACCGGGAACTCCATCGCGATCCCGCCCGCCTCGCGAATGCCCTCGCGCACCCTTTTGGCCAGCTCTAGATGGATCCGGTTGCACGGATTGAGGTCCGATCCGGTCTGGGCGATCCCCACGATCGGCTTGCCCGAACGAAGCTCGGCAGCGGTCAGCCCGTAATTCATGAAGCGCTCGAGATAGAGCGCCGCCATGTCGCTTCGCCCCGGGGCGGCGAACCAGTCGCGCGAGCGGAACGGGCGGGCAGGGGTGCGGCTCATCTCATCTCTCCGGTTCTCGGACGAAGGGCGCAGCCGCCTTGGCGGCCGCGCCCCCTTTAGTCGCAGACGAGGAAGGATTCAGCCTTCCATCTGCTCAAGCTCCTTGCCCTTGGTTTCCCTGATGAACTTCAGGACGAGGAAGAAGCTGATCGTCGCCGACACCGCGTAGAAGGTGTAGCTCCCTGCGAGGCTCCACGCAGCCATGATCGGGAAGCTCTGCGCGATCAGATAATTGGCGAACCATTGCGCGAACCCGCAGACGGCGAGCGCCGAACCGCGAATCTGGTTCGGGAACATCTCGCCGAGCATCACCCACATGATCGGGCCCCAGCTCACGTTGAAGAAGATCACATAGAGGTTGGCAGCGACCAGAGCGAGCTTGCCGAGATTCGCCGACAGCTGAAGATGGCCCTGGGCGTCGAGCGTGCCGTTGGCGAAGGCGTAGACCAAGGCGAACAGGGTGGCGGCCATGCCGGCCGAGCCGACCAGCAGCAAGGGCTTGCGGCCGATCTTGTCGACCAGAAAGATGGTGACGATGCAGGCGAGGATCGAGACCGCGCCCGAGACGATGTTGATCTGGAGGGACTGGTCCTCGGTGAAGCCGGCGAGCTGCCACAAAGTCGCGCCGTAATAGAAGATGACATTTATTCCGACGAGCTGCTGGAAGACCGCAAGCAGCAGTCCGGCCCAGACGATTGGGCGGATCCGGCGCGTCGTCGGATCGAGAATGTCGCTGAACCGCGGGCGGTGGTCGGCGCTGAAGCTGGCTTTGATCTCGTCTATCTTGATGCGGCTCACGGCCGGCCCGAACAGGCGGTCGAGGACATGGCTCGCCTGCTCATGGCGTCCCTTCGAGACCAGGAAGCGCGGGCTCTCCGGAATCAGGAACAGCGCGACCAGGAAAATCCCAGCTGGAAGCGCCTGCATCAGGTACATCCAGCGCCAGGCCTGAAGCCCGAGCCAGAAATGGGCGGTCGAATCGCCGGCCGAGGCGGCGAGGAAATAATTGACCACGAACGCGCCGGTCAGGCCGGTAATGATCATGATCTGCTGGATCGTGGTCATCCGGCCGCGAATGCTCGCCGGAGCGACCTCCGAAATATAGGCGGGAGAAAGCACGCTCGCGGCGCCGACGGCCATTCCCCCGCACAGGCGGGCGATGATGAACACGATCTGGGAATGGGAGAGTCCCTGGACCAGGGCGCCGATCAGGAACAGCAAAGCGGCGAGCATCATCACATTGCGGCGGCCGAATATGTCGGCGAGCCGGCCTGCGAGGAAGGCGCCGATGAAACAGCCGATCAGCAGGGAACCGACGGTGAAGCCGAGCCCGGCATCGCTCAGCCCGAAAGCCGCGCGCAACCCGTCCTGGGTCCCGTTTACGGCGCCGCTATCATAACCGAACAGGAATCCGCCGATCGTCGCAACCGCGACGATCGCGCCGATAAATCCGATATTGGCGCGATCCGCCCTTGTTTCCGTCATGCTTCCTCTCCCTTGGACCGACTCGCCGCTTTCGGCTTGTTACCGTCATGTTAGCGCTACCGCGCTCCGGCGGGACTGCGCAATCCCTTCATTTCGCCAGGACGGCTCAGTGCACGCCCGAGCTCGACCTGCTACGCGCAGTATCGCGCACGCCGACGCGGCTGCCGCCGCGAACCGAGGATGCGGGCGCGTTGGGTTTGCTGCACGATTCGCGGACGATCAGCGAATGGTCGAGCACACGTTCGGTGAACTTGCGGCCGTCGCCGGCGCGCCTCGCCCTGAGCTCGCCGAGCAGGACTTCGACCGCCGCCTCGGCCATTGCTGCGATCGGCTGCCGCACCGTGGTCAGTTCCGGCCAGACGGTGGTGGCCAGCGAGGTGTCGTCGAATCCAACCACGCTGATATCCTTGGGCACGAGCAGGCCGCGGCGATGGGCGACACTAACCGCAGCCGCGGCCATGTCGTCATTGCTGGCGAAGATGGCGGTCGGCGGGCTCGGCCGGGATAGCAGCCGTTCGGAGGCCGCAAGGCCGGATCGATAGGTGAAATAGCCTTGCTCGACCGGAGCCGCAGCCGGATCCACTCCATATTCCTCGAGCGCCGCGAAGAAGCCGCGGGCCCGATCGTGGCTTGCGATGTGGTTGGGGTGGCCCTTGATGAAGCCGATATTGCGGTGGCCGAGCGAGAGCAGGTGCCGGGTCATCTCCGCGGCAGCTGCGAAATCGTCGATCCGGATATTGAGGCTGTCCTCCTGGGGATTGCCCATCGCGACAGTGACCACCGGCATTCCGATCGCTTCCAGTTCGGCGATGATCGGCTGCGCTTCGGAAAGCGGAGGCGGCAGGATCACGCCCTCGACATCGCTGGTCGCGAAGCGCCTCGTCACTTCGGCCTGCTCGTCGGCTTCCTCGGACTCGCACGATTCGATGACGAGGTGGCACCCCGCGCGCCGCGCCGCGTGAAGCGCGCCGATCAGGAACTGGCTGAGGTAGGCGGCGCTGGGATTCGCGTAGAGCAGGCCGATATGGGTCGCTTCGCCGGCGGCGAGGCTTCGCGCCGCGGTGTTGGGCGAATAATTGAGCTGCTTGATCGCCTCGAGCACCGACTGCCGGGTGGCTTCGCGGACATTCTTTCCGCCGTTGACCACTCGCGACACCGTCATCGCCGAGACTCCGGCGAGACGCGCGACGTCGTCGATCGTGGTAAGTCCCCGGCGGCGCCGGCTCGGTTTGCTCATGCGAAGCCTATCATCTTGCCGCCTCAGCCTTATGGCGCACGGGCTCGCATTGCAATTCGGCGGCCCGGTTCGAGCGCCTGAGCAGATGCTTCTGGATCTTGCCGGCCGGAGTGCGGGGGAAGTCCGGGACGAACTCGAGGCTCCGCGGCACCTTGAACGCTGCGATGCGGCTCCGGCAGAAGGAAACGAGGTCGGCATAAGCTGGCGGGGCCACCCCGCTTGCGAGGCGGAGAAAGGCGTGGCCGACCTCGCCCCATTTCGGGTCCGGCAATCCGACCACCGCCGCTTCGGCGATGGCGGGGTGGGCGGCGAGCGCATTCTCGATCTCTGCCGGATAGACATTCTCGCCCCCCGAGATGAACATCTCCTTCCGGCGACCGACGACGAAATAAAAGCCATCTCGGTCGCGCCGCGCGAGATCGCCCGAGCGCAGCCAGCCATCGGCGGTGAACGCGGCCCGGCTTGCCGCTTCGTCGTTCCAATAACCCGGTGTGATACCTGCTCCGCCGAACAATATTTCGCCGACCGACCCTTCGGGCACTTCGCGCATCGCCTCGTCGACCAGTCGGACGCTGCACAATAATTGCGGCTTGCCGACGGAGCCGACCCGGTCCCAGGCTGCGTCGGGCGATACGAGGAAGGCAGTCGGGCCAGTCTCGGTCATACCCATGCCGTTGCACACCCTGATCCCGGCGTCGCGGCAGCGCAGCGCAAGCGCATCCGGCAGGGGGGCCCCGCCGCAGGCCCAATGACGCACCCGCGATAACGGCGCGCCGGCGAAGTGCGGATGGTCTAGCAGGGCCTGGTAGACGGTGGGCACCGCGAAGAAGGTGTCGAGCCGCCCTTGTTCGAGCAGGCGGACGATCGGATCGGCCTCGAAACTGGGAAGGATCAGCACCCGGCCTCCCTGGAAGAGGGTCGGCAAGGTGTGGAGATTGATCCCGGCGGTATGGAACAAGGGCAGGAAATTTGCGGTCGTATCCCTCGAGCTGATGTCGATCGCGGTGCCGATATTGACGTGGTTGGCGAGCGCCATCCGGTAGGTATAGATCACTCCCTTGGGATTTCCGGTCGTGCCCGACGTGTAGAGCAGGTACCAGATGCCGCTCGCGGGCCAGATCGGGCGGGGCAGGGCCGGTTCGGCAGCTGCGATACCGGCTTCGTAATCGCGGTCGAGCCCGATCCGCGCCGGGGCGGCGAGGCGTTGCGCGACCGCCTCGTCCTCGCTGCCGTGGATGACGAGGACGGGGCTCGAATCGGCCACCAGCCGGTCGAGCTCGAGCGGCGGCATCCGCCAGTTGAGCGGCACCAGGATCGCGCCGATTCGGGCGCAGGCGAACAGGATTTCGAAGAAGGCGATTCGGTTGCGGCACAGGATCGCCACCCGGTCACCCTCGGCGACTCCGCGCGATCGCAGAAGGGTGGCCGCCTTTGCCGCGCGGCGATCGAGCGCTGAATAAGTGAGGCTGCGGCCGGTGAGGAGTTCTTCCAGCGCGATCGAGTCCGGGCTGAGCTCGGCACGTTTTGCCAGCATGTCGGGAAGATCGGCGATCACGGCTCGCGCTTCCGCAAACCTTCGGAGACAAGGCCGATTGCGATCTCGGCAACTGCACCCGGAGCGAGATCCTCGTTCCACAGTCCGTAGCGCATGCCGAGGAAGACGCTCATTCCGATCAGCGCCCAGGCGCGCGGTTCGTCGGCACTGTCCGGCCCGTCGGCGATCTCGCCGCGCGCGCGGGCGCCGGCGAGATTGCGCCGATAGGCTTCCGCGAAGGTGCGATAATGTTCGCGATAGACGTCCTCGGCGACGAACTGCGCTTCCTCGATGATCCGGTAGAGCTCGCGGTGCTGGCGCACGAAGGCGATGAACGCCTCGAGCCCGAGCCGCTCGGCCGCGAGCCGGTCGGGCGCGTCCTTCACCGCCTCGGCGACATGAACCCGGGTCGCCCGGCTCATGTCGCGGACGAGGGCCCGGAAGACTTCCTCCTTGCTCTCGAAATAGGTGTAGAAGGTGCCAAGCGCGACACCCGCGCGCTGGGTGATGCCGGTAATCGCCGCCTCGTGATAACCGCGCTCGCCGAATTCGGCCGCCGCGGCCTCGAGCAGGCGCCGCAGAGTCTTGCGGCCGCGCTCGGTTCTCGGCTCCTTGTCCGACGTCGTCGCCGCTTCGGTCAAAAAGGACATCGTTCCTCCCCTGGCGAGAAGTTGAACCCTAATTCAGCTTCGAGCAAGGCCGGCCTTTGTAACCGCGATTTCACTTGTCCCGGCGCGGCGCAGGTTCTCTGTGCGCCGTGCCGCCTTTCCCCGCCACTGTCCGTGGCTCGCATCCGGAGTTGATATGGCTCTCAAAGCCCTTCTTGCCGCTCTGCTCTCGCTCGGTGCCGCCCTCGCCGCCGCACCGGTCCGCGCCGAGGGAAGCGAATGCACCGGCTATCCCGGCCCGGTCCATATTTTCGTCAATGTCCATGGCCTGCGCAGCAGCGACGGGCTGGTCGCCGTCAGCGTCTATGCCGACGACAGCAAGCGTTTCCTCGCAAAGCGGGGTGCCCTCTATGTTGGCCGCGCGCCGGCCCAGGCGCCGACGACCCGGATCTGCGTCAACCTGCCCCACACCGGAACCTTCGCGCTCGCGGTCTATCACGATCGCAACGCCAACCGACGCTTCGACCGCACCGGCCTCGGCCTGCCCGCCGAGCCATTCGGTTTCTCAAACAATCCCTCGACCCTGTTCGGGCTTCCGTCCTTCTCTTCGGTCCGGATCAACGTGCCGCGGAGCGGGATGTCGACGGATGTGCTGCTGAAGAATCGTTGAAGTCCGGGAGCGACCGTTCCGCTTTCGCCAAGGCGGCTTCGTCGTCCACATCGAACCAATATTTGCCGCCGGTTTCGAGCACGAACGCCCGGCCGGCATCGGCGAGGGTCTGGACCCCCTCGGACAAGGAGCCCGAGCCGCCTGCCGCAAGGCTCGCGTCGATCGCCTCGATCAGGGCCGGGGTGGCGAGAAAGATGCCGGTGTCGATCGCGTCATAGTCTGCGATCGTCTTGCCGATTCGGACGATTCGGCCGCCTTCGCTGGCCACCTTGGTGGCGTCGTCTAGGTCGAGTTCGGGATTGGCGATGTCGCGGTCGACGACGAGGGTCAGCGCGGCCTCCGCACTGCGCCCGGCGACCAGCGAGGCGAGGATCGCCGGATCGAACAGATGATCCGACATCAACAGGACGAACGGCTCGCGCAGGTGGGCCGCTGCTGCGCGCACCGAAAGGCCGTTGGGGCGATCCCAGCTCGCATTCCTCACCGCCTCGATCGGGCAGCCGATGCGGTCGCTCAGCGCGCCCAGGACAGCCTCCAGAGGCTCGGCCCGATAGCCGGTCGCGACCACGAACTCGGTCGCTCCTCCGGCACGAGCCATGCGGACGACATGCTCGATGATCGGGGTCCCGCGGATTCGCACCAGCGGCTTGGACGGCGCGACGGATCGCAGCCGCGTCCCCTGGCCGGCGGCAATGATCACGCACTTCATCGGGGATTTCCTGGCAGTTGGAATGGCGCGCAGCATGTTCGCAGTGCGCGAGGGCAGTTCAAGTCGTGACCGGGCTCGCCCGCGTCGGGAGCGTTGCGGCCCGTCGCAGGATCGTCGGCGCTGCGGCTGCGATCAGCACGACCCACAATGTCATGAAGCCGGTAAAGCCCCACAGGCAGAGCGACGCCTTGCCGAACAGGGTCAGCACGAAGCAGCCGAACGCGAAGAAGTCGCGGCTGAGAATCCGGGTCAGCACCCGGCGGACCTGGGCCGGAAAGCCGGTGGCGAACCGCTCGTAATAATAATCCTTGAGGATGTTGAAATTGCCATATTCGCCGATGCGATGGGTCAAGGCCGCGACCGCGATCAGGCCGGATATGCCGGCGCCGAACGCCCATGCCCCCATTTCGGCATAATGGATTCCATGCAGCCGGGTCAGCCCGATCGTCAGTCCGAGGATGAAGAGGAGATTGCCGGCCATGTCGACCGCGGTGTCGAGCACGGCCCCGCGCACGCTGCTGCGATGGGCCGATCGGGCGATCTCGCCATCGACTCCGTCGAGCACCGAGGCGGTGTGGAAGAGAAACGCGCCCACCACCAGTCCGGGTGCCCCGCCGAGGATGAGGGCGAAAAACATGGCGATGGTGACGACCGCGACCACCAGGGTCATCTGCCAGGGCTGGATTTCGTCCGAGACCATCAGGAGGGCGGTCGTGATCCGCTGCGATATCGGACGATTGAGGTGGCGCGAAACGATGCCGTCGCTGGCCTTGGCAGTATCCCTGACGATCGCCCGAGTCGCTTTCTCGCGATCGTCGAGGGCGATCGCCGGCGAATCGCCCGCCGCCGGGCTGCCGAGGACGGGCAGGGTTTCTCCCGCGATCGCGGTCGCCGCCACGATCTTGCCCGACGAAGCGAGCACGCCTTCGCTCTGTAGCCGCGCATAGGCCTTGGCCGGAATGAGGTGGGTCGCCGAGATCAGCTGCAGCGGCCGGCCAGTCTGGCCGGCGAGACGCGCGCGCGCCTCCTCGGAGGACAGCGCGGTCAACCTCAGGCTGCCGCAGGCGCGGGCGATGTCGTCGCGGCTTTGTTCAGTCAGCGAAGGCGGGGTATCGCCGACGACCCAGAGCTCGCGCGCGCCCGCGGCGAACGCTTCGGCGCCGATTCGAGCCACGATTGCCATGCCGGCAATCGTGCGATTTACCGACCCGTCCTTCGGGGTCACGACAATCACCAAGGGGTCGGCTAGGTTCATACCCGGTCCGGTTAGTCTTTCGCTTCTCATTTTGGCCCATTAAAACGGAATTGTGACGGAATTCGAGTATGGTTCAACAAATGACTGAAATTGCCGGCGGCGATCCGAGCGCTCGTCCTTCCTCGCGCGCGCCCGAAATGGAAGATTGGTTGAATGCCAACATCTTCCATCCGCTCGCGCGCCTGACCGCGGTCGGCCTCGAGCCGACCGGGATCAGCCCTAACATGGTCTCGGTGATGGGTGGAATCAGCGTCGTGACCGCGGGCTTTCTGTTCACCTTCACGCCCTGGCCGACTTCCGCCCTGCTCGGCGCGACCATGCTGTTCCTCTGGCACGTGCTCGATGGCGCCGATGGCGACCTCGCCCGGTTGACCGGAAAGGCATCGCCGCTCGGCGAGCTCGTCGACGGCGCCTGCGACTATGTGTCCCAGATCATACTCTACGTCTTCCTGGCGGCTTTCCTGGACGACAGTGTGGGCGCCGCGGCGTGGTGGATCGCCGCTGCCTCGGGGGCGTCGCGAATCGTCCAGGCCAATCAGGCCGAAAGCCAGCGCCGCACCTATTTGTGGCGAGTCTACGGCATACCCTGGCTCAGGAACGCCAAGGCGGGCGATGACGAGGTGTTCAGCAAGAAAGGTCCGTTGGCCCGTTTCCTGACGGCGGGCGGCCGATTCTACATCGGCCTCGCGGGAGCGATCAACCCGGGCTCGTCGCGAGTCGACGCGCTGGTCGAGGCGGCATCGGCCGATCATCGCCTCGAAGTGCGCAGCCTCAGCCGGCGGGCCGGCGAAGCGGGCCTGAGGATTCAGCACTGGCTCGGGGCCAATCCGCGCAGCGTGATGCTCAGCTTCAGCATGGCGGCCGGGACGCCGCTCTGGTTCTTCCTGTACGAATGCGTGCTCCTCAACATCCTGCTGGCATGGTCGCTTCGTCAACAGAATCGCTCCAATGGCTGGCTTGCTGAGCAGCTCGAACGCTTGAACGCTTGAACTAGCCCTGACCGTTCCAACCTGAATCCAGCCTAAACGAAATACCGGGTCCCTACATCGCAATTCGGGCCAGTCCGAAGTCGAGAAAGGATGCGATTCGGGCGGCACGGCTGTCCCAGCTCAGCGCTTGCGCGGTCGCCGATGCGCCTTCGCCGAGCCTCGTCGCCAAGGCTGAATCGCCGACGATCCGGTCGAGAGCTGCCACGGCTGCCTGTGGGTCGTCGGCCGGCACGATCATCGCATTTTTTCCGTCGGCGAGCAGCTCGGCTGTATCGGGAAGGTCCGGCGCGAGGATCGGCCGCCCGGCGGCGAGATAGGCGAAGGTCTTGAGCGGAAGGACACAATTGCCGAACTGCTCGAGCGGCGCCCGCGAGGGCGGAATAACCAGCACATCGGCCGCATAGAGGTAGAGCGGTAGCTCGGCTGGAGATTGCCACGCGACGATCGTCACATTGGATCGGGCGGCCGCCTTGCGCTCGATCTCGCCCTCGCCTTCGGAGCCGACGAGCAGGAACGACATGTCCGGCCGGAGGTCGGCCATGCTGAGCAGCTGATCCAGGCCCTTCATCGCATTCACCCGTCCGGCGTAGACTGCGATCGGCCGCTCCACGGGCAGGCCGAGACGGAATCGCGCCTGCTCGCGCGACAGTCGCGGAAGCATGCGTGAGGGATCGGCTCCGTTATGAGCGACGAGCAATTTGTCCTCCGCCACCCCGATCCGGCGATAGCTTTCGGCGGCGAAGCGCGAATGGACGACGAGACCGAGGCAGCGCCGACGCTTGGCGGTGCGGCGGATGAATGGCCGGATCGGCGGTAGCGCGTCCGGCCACGGCTTGTAATGGTCGGTCGCGAAGGGAAGGGGAGAACCGCCTCCCGCGGCGAGCATCGCCGGGATCCGCGAGAAGATCAGGTCGAAGCTCGCCAGTTCGGGGTCGCGGAACACCTGCCGCATCCACATCGAGCTGGGCAGGATGCCGTCGCCGACCCAGCGGCTCGGCCGCTGGATTACCTGGAAATCACCTTCGACGTGGAAATAGTCGCGCAGCGCGTCGGCGCCGATAGCCGGATCGTCGCTCCGACGCGGCAGCATCAGCGTGACCCCGACTCCAAGCCGCGCGAGCGCCGCGGCCGTGTTGACGCTCTGCTCCCGGCACGCCTTCCGATCCGGCTGCGACCATAAGAGGGGATAGACTAGGCGC
>JAQGLD010000374.1 GCA_028293055.1 Alphaproteobacteria bacterium | reverse complement strand
TATTCGACGAGTTCGCCGAGGTGGAAGAAGGCGGTGCGCTGGGAGACTCGCGCCGCCTGCTGCATATTGTGGGTGACGATGACGATCGCGTAGCGGCCGCGAAGCTCGTGAATCAGTTCCTCGATCCTGGCCGTGGCGATCGGATCGAGCGCGCTGCACGGCTCGTCCATCAGGATCACCTCGGGGTCCACCGCAATCGCCCGGGCGATGCACAGCCGCTGCTGCTGACCGCCGGAAAGCGCAGTCCCGCTCTCGTTGAGCCGGTCCTTCACTTCCTCCCACAAGCCGGCCCGCTTCAGCGATCGCTCGACGACCACATCCAGGTCGGCCTTGCCCGCGGCGAGACCATGGATTCGCGGCCCATAGGCGACATTCTCGTAGATCGTCTTGGGGAAGGGATTGGGCTTTTGGAAAACCATCCCGACCCGGGCGCGAAGCTGCACGACATCCATGTCGGGGCTGTAGATATCCTCGCCATCCAGCTCGATCCGGCCCTCCACCCGAGCGCTCGGGATGGTGTCGTTCATCCGGTTGAACACGCGCAGGAAGGTCGACTTGCCGCAGCCGGACGGGCCGATGAAGGCGGTGACATGCTCCTCGTGGATGTCGATCGAGACATTGTCGATCGCGCGCTTGGGCCCATAAGCGACGCTCACCCCTCGCGCCGTCATTTTCGGCGCGGAGAGAATGACCGTCGGCGCCTCTGCGGCATGCGGAATCACGGCCAGGCTGTCTTCGGTCATCATTTTCACCAGCGTCTCTCGAACCTGTTGCGGAGATAGATCGCGATCCCGTTCATCGCCATCAGGAAGACCAGCAGTACGATGATCGCGGCCGACGTCTTTTCGACGAAGCTGCGCCCGACCTCGTCCGACCAGAGGAAGATCTGAACCGGCAGGACGGTCGCAGAATCGGTGATTCCGCCGGGCGGAGTCGCGATGAAGGCGCGCATCCCGATCATCAGCAGGGGCGCGGTCTCGCCGAGCGCGCGCGCCATTCCGATGATCGTGCCGGTCAATATGCCCGGCAGCGCGAGCGGAACGACATGGTGGAAGACCATCTGGATCCGGCTCGCCCCGATCCCGAGCGCTGCGTCGCGGATCGACGGCGGCACCGACTTGATCGCGTTGCGGCCGGCGATGACGATCACCGGCATCGTCATCAGGGCCAGGGTCAGGCCGCCGACCAGGGGCGCCGAACGCGGCAGATGCAGCGTGTTGAGGAAGACGGCGAGACCGAGCAAGCCGAAGATGATCGAAGGCACCGCCGCGAGGTTGTTGATCGAGACCTCGATCAGGTCGGTCCAACGGTTGCGCGGCGCATATTCCTCCAGATAGACTGCCGCGAACAGGCCGACCGGGAAGGACAGGACCAGGGTCACCAGCATCGTCAGCAGCGATCCCTTGAACGCGCCCCAGATGCCCACTGTGGCCGGATCGGTCGCGTCGGAAGCAGTCAGGAAGCCGAGGTTGAAGCGGCGCTGGATCGCATCCTTGGCCTTGAGCCGGCGATATTGGTCGGTTGTTTCCGGCGTTCCGCTTGCCTTGCCCGCCTGGTCGATCCCGGACGAAACCGGCAGCCAGAAATCGGCCTTGCGCTGGAGCAGGGTCGGATCGTCGAGGATCGCGCTTCGCACCCGGAGCCAGCCGGCATCCGAGATCAGGCGCGTGCCCTGCGCCCCATATTGCGCCTGCGCGGCGGCCGCGACGGTTCCTTCTATGTCGGCACTGGCGAGCGCCGCCTGCGCGGTCGGGCCCGAGAGCAGCGCCGGATCGATCATCAGGGTCGAATGCGGGAAATCGACCGCGACCCGTACCCGGGTCTCCATGAAGCCGCTGATTCCGTTGGACGCCATCGTCCACAACAGGAATGCAAGGAAGCCGACGCTGACCCCGATCGCGCTCAGCCCGAGCAGCCGGAAGCGACGCTCCTGCGCATAGCGGCGGCGGACTCGGGCGCGCATCGCCTCGCCCGACCAGTCGGTCGGAGTCTTGGGGACCCTATTCATAAGCTTCCCGATATTTCTTCACGACTCGCAGTGCGACGATGTTGAGCAGCAGGGTGACGATGAAAAGCACCAGCCCCAGCGCGAAAGCGGCGAGCGTCTTGGCGCTGTCGAATTCCTGGTCGCCGGTGAGCAATTGCACGATCTGGGTGGTCACCGTGGTGACGCTGGCGAAGGGATTGAGGGTCAGGTTCGCGGCGAGTCCTGCCGCCATCACTACGATCATCGTCTCGCCGATCGCCCGGCTGACGGCGAGCAGGACTCCGCCGACCACGCCTGGAAGCGCCGCCGGAACGAGCACCTTGCGGATCGTCTCGGACGTCGTCGCGCCCATCGCGAGCGAGCCGTCGCGCATCGCCTGCGGCACCGCGGTCAGCGAATCGTCCGCCATGGACGATACGAACGGGATGATCATGATCCCCATCACCAGCCCGGCGGCGAGCGCCGATTCGGACGACGCCGGTATTCCCACCATCGTGCCGAAGTGTCGCACCGCCGGCGCCACGGTCAGTGCTGCGAAATAGCCGTAGACCACTGTCGGTACGCCGGCGAGAATCTCGAGGATCGGCTTGATCCAGCGGCGCACTCGTGGATTGGCATATTGGGTGAGGTAGATCGCGCTCATCAGGCCGAGCGGGATCGCGACGATCATTGCGATGATCGCGCCGATGAAGATCGTTCCCCAGAACAAGGGGATTGCCCCGAACGCTCCGGAGGAGCCGGCCTGATCGGCGCGCAGGGCGGTCTGCGGGCTCCATTGCAGGCCGAACAGGAATTCGAGCGGCGACACCAGGCGGAAGAACCGGATCGATTCGAACAGCAGCGACAGGACGATGCCGAGCGTGGTGAGGATCGCGATCAGCGACGCAATCAGCAAAGTCGCCATGACCAGCCGTTCGACCCGGGTGCGGGCGCGGAAATTGGGCGACAGGCGCGTGAAGGCCCAGGCGCCGCCGGCGAAAGCGAGGAGCAATGCGACGACGGTTCCGATCGTCCCGTAACGGCTCGCCGCGGCGCTGAACACGGGGGCAAGCTGCGTTGACTGGGCGTTGAAACCTTGCGCGCGCTCCCCGCTCGCGATCTCCTGAGCCTCTCGAAGCACCGCTTGTCGCTGCATGTCGAATGCGGGGAGCGAAGCCGCTGCCGCGCTCTCCATCACTGCCTGGCGGACCAGGGAGCTCGAGATGGGAGTCCAGATCGCCAGGAACAGCAAGGCCGGCACCACCGCCCACAGGCCGACATACCAGCCGTGATAGCCGGGCAGCGAGTGCGGCCGCGACCGGCCGGTGCCGGCAAAGGCGGCGGCGCGGGCACGCGCCGCCACCCAGCCGAGCAGGCCGATGCCGAAGATCAGGAGGGCAATCGCTAACGCGGACACGGATTCGCACTCGTCCTGGAAAAGGCGGGGAGGCAGGAAATGCTCCCCGCTGGCATCAATGGAGACCTTCGGCAGTGATCGGTTTCAGTTCGGTGACGATCTGCGCCGCCTTGGCCTGCACGTCGGCCGGCGAGGGTATCAGCCCCTTGCGATCGAGATAACCGCCCTTCCCCCAGGCCTTGGCATATTCGGCGAGGAATTCGCGCATGCCGGGGATCGCGCCGACGTGCTCGCCCTTTACATAGATGTAGAGCTGGCGCGCGCCGGGATAGGTCAGGCCCGAAATCGTGTCGGCTGTGGGGGCGATTCCGCCGAGCGCGATCCCCCTGACCTTGTCCTGATTCTCCTCGAGATAGGAGTAACCGAGAATGCCGACCGCTTCCGGATTCTGCGCGATCTTCTGGACCTGGAGATTGTCGTTCTCGCCGGCCTCGATGAAGGCGCCGTCCTCGCGAACCTTGGTGCACACATCCTTATATTTATTCTCGTCCGCTGCCTTGAGAGCCTTCATCGCGGGGTCGGTCTCGCAGCCCTTGTCGAGGATCAGCTCGGCGAGGCTGTCGCGTGTGCCGGACGTCGGCGGCGGGCCGTAGACCTGGATCTTGACCGCAGGAAGCGTCGGATCGACGTCGCGCCAGGTCTTGGCGGTGT
>JAQGLD010000354.1 GCA_028293055.1 Alphaproteobacteria bacterium | reverse complement strand
GACGGCCTGCTGCTCGGCCTCGCCCGCTGGCGCACCGGATCGGTGCTTCCGCCCATCCTGATGCACATAAGCTACAATCTCTACGCGATCTGGTGACGAACCGCCCTTCGCCCATAAGCGCTGATTTGAGCCCTCCCCTTGATGGTGAGGGGTCGGGGAGGGGTGGAGTCTCCGCCCGCTCCGCGTGGCTCTCTTAGTCCACCCCACCCAACCCTTCCCCATCAAAGGGGAGGGCTCGATCGCGCACCTAACGCAGGGCGCATGGGCCTCGCCGGGGAACGCGCTCCCCAAGCCGGGCCACGACACATTCCAATCGCGGCGCTCAGGCGGCGCGGGAATAGGAAGCGAGCTGGCGGTAAGCCCCGAACAGGCGGTCGAAATGCGCGTCCATGCCCGGTACCTCGCCCGCGGCGGCGGCGGCGCGGAGGCGATGCCCGACCGGGTCGTCGGACAGGAAGCCGCTCAACGCGTGCGACAGCGCGAGCGGCCTCGCAGCCGCATAGGCAATACCCTGGCCTTCGACCAGCTGGTCGAAGGCGCCGCCGTCATCGGGAACGATAAGCGGCAGCCCGCTCGCTTTGGCTTCCGCCGCGGCAAGGCAGAAGGTCTCCGCCTCGCAGCCGTGGATCAGGGCGTCGGCGCTGGCGAGGATAGTGGCCAGCTCATCCCGATCGTGGACCGGGGCGAGCAGCTGGATATGGGGGTTGTTGGCGGCGGCGCGGACCACGCGCGCGCGATCGGCGCCGTCGCCGAGCAGGACCAGCCCGACCGGCCGCTCATAGCCAGCTGCGGCGACGGCCTCGATCACCATCTTCCATCTTTTCTCGGGTGCGTGACGGCCCATTCCGATCAGAAGGGTCGCGTGCGCGTCCAGTCCGCAGCGCGCGAGCAGGCGGGCGCGAAGCGTCTCGCTGCGCCGCGCCGGGGTGAAGATTCCGGGCTCGACCCCCATCGGGATCGTCGTCACCTTGGCCAGCCCGCCGGCCTTCAGGCGGCGGCCGAGGCTCCGGCTCGGGCTGACCACCAGGTCGAAGTCGCGGTCGAGGTTGCGAAGGTGCCGCCAGAACGGCTCGCAGGCCCGGTCGATCGTCTCGCGGCTCGCAACCGGCCCGAACCAGCGATAGGCGTAGGCAGAAAGCGGATCGGCATGGACGACCAGCGACCGCAATGCTGAGCCGGGCCAGCGCGCGACCATCGAAGGGCTCGCCCAGGGCGAGCTCGCTTCGATCACATCGGGCCGGAGCCGGTCGAGCAAGGCGTGCAGCGCCGGCTCGTCGTCGAAATAACGGTAGCGGCGATCGACCGGGAGGGCAGGCGAGGCGAGGGTGACGATCGCCGAGCTGCCGAGCGAGAGCAGGGTTCCGTCCTCGCGGCCAGGGGCGACGATGATCACCTCGTGCCCCGCGGCTGCGCCGGCCTTCAGCTTGCGCTCGACATAGGTCTTAACCCCGCCGCCGGCGGGTGCGTAGAATGCGCAGACATCGACGATCCGCATCTCAGCCTCCGATCGGGCGGAAGGAGAACAATCCGCTGCGATAGTTGAGCACGATGGTCAGCCGTGCCGGGCCCGAGCCGATTCCGGCAGCGGCGGCCGCCGCCTTGGGCTTGGCCCAGCCGAGCCTGGGATTGCCGGCAAAGCCGATCCCATCGACCGTGACTCCGAACTTGCGGTTGGAATCGCGGTCGTGGAGCAGGGTCAGGGCGTAGCGGCCGGGGCCTGGCGCGCGGATGCACAGGTCGACCGGGCCGCTGCGCGGAATCGTCGACTCGACCCGGCGGAAGGTCTTGCCCTCTTCGATCAGCACATTGTCGTCCTGGAGGAAGTCGTGGTCGTTGGCTGGATAGAGTTCGAGCTTGAGCCGGCCGACCCGGTCCTTCAGCCCCTCGACCCGGACCAGGAAGGCGGGTCCGGGCTCGCCCGGCCGGCACTGGCCTTCGGCCTTGCCGAGGTCGGGGCTGGTCGCGACATGGGCGAGCATGAGCAGGCCGACACCGATCAAGGACGGCACTCCTCGTAGAGGCCGAACGCGCCGAGCAGGCCGCCGACGACGAGATGCGCTGCAAGGATCAGCGCCGCCATCAGCGCCATCGCATCGACGATGGCGATATCCTGGCCGACGAAGAAGCTCGCGACTCCGGCAAACACGACGTCCTTGTTCGGGACGAAGGGCAGGCGCGATAGTAATTGGCGAAGGGTCGCGAGCAGCAGCCACCAGCTCAAGGCGACCGCCGGCAGGAGCATGTGCCACATCCAGGCGGCGAGCAGGATCATCGCTCCGATCCTGGCGAGATGAACGAAGGTCACGAATCGGAGCTCGCGCCGCGGCAGGGTGAACAGGCGGGTTCGAAAGATCATCGCCGCGCAGGAAGTGACGAGCAGGAACACCGCGGAAAGCAGGAACAGGCGACTGTCCTTGCCGAGCTGGAGCAGGCTGAAGAAGGGCGCCGCAGCCGCGACCATCGCCAGCGTGACCGCGTTTCCGGTCATCGCCGACAGGATGGCGACATCCTTGATCGCTCCGAACGGCGCCGCGCTGACCCTGGCGTGCCTGCGCGCCCAGGCGTAGAAATAGACCTCGCCGAGATAGCCGAGCAATATCTCGTTGCTGACCTGCTTGCGCAGCAAGGCCGGAAATCCGCCGATCGGGAAATCCCACAGCCGGCGGAAGATGATCCAGTCCCCGGTCGGAACCGCCAGATAATAAGCGCCGAGGCCGAGCCAGAACAGGGGCGAGCTCGGCAGCAAGGCGAGCACCTGCCGGATCGGCAGATGGCGCAGCTGATAGGCGATCGCAGCGAGGATCAGCACCGAGACGACCGGCCCCGCCCAGCGGGTCCAGTTGCGTCCCTGGCTGACCAGCGGCTCCGGATCGATCAAGGCACCGAGATCGACCGAGGGATCGATCGGAACGGCCAGGCCGCCGGCTGAAAGGTCATTCATCATAAAGCTCTTCTGCACCCACGCGGTCAGACGGCGCCGCGGCGGGCGGGCCGCAGCCGCGAATCCGGGATTGGAGCGTTCGAATGGAAAGCGTTTCCGGCTGGAGCGGCGGCAAGGTCGCGATAGCGAATCGGCTCGCGCGCTGCGGCGAGCGCCGCAACGGTTCGCTCGATGCTGTCGAGCAGGCTCGGTTCCCTGGTGTCGCCGGGATGGACTGCGAGCCGGACCACGCCTGCGCCGCGCAGCGCGTTTCGGAGCAGGAAGGCCCCGGCGAGCGACGAGGCGATCCGGGCGCGGCTCCGGCTCGCCCAGGTGATCACCGGACCGCGGCACAATATCCGCCCGCTTGCCGGCGACCAGACCTTCATATGGTCCTCGCACACCGTAAAGCCGAGCGAGGCCACCGCCGCCAGCGCGCCCGGCCCGTAGAGCCATGCCGGCGCGACGAAGCCGGCGGCAGGCCGTCCGCTGATGTCTTCGATCAGCGCCCGGCCGGCCGCCATCCGCTCGATCGCCGCGGCTTCCGACAGGCCCAGAAACTCGCCTTCGCTGGCGGTCATGTGGCGCGCCTTGAACCGGTCGACCCGACCCTTGTGGATCACATTGTCCTGGTGGAACCAGCCGTGGACGAACAGCTCAGTCCCGCGATCGGCCCAGTTGCGCAGCCGATCGGCGAACGGGCTGCCCGGAGTGATCGCCGCCTTCCCCCAATGATTGGGCACGACGAGCATCGCGATCCGATCCTCGGGGATGTGGCGCGTCAGCAAAGCGCGCAGGCGATCGACCTCGGGCTCGAACAGCGGCCCGACATCGTGAATCGACACCAGGAGGCGCCGGGCCCGCGGCTTGGGAAGGGAATCGGTCACTTTGCCTGCTTCATGATCCGGCATGCTCCTGGCATGGCCGGGGCGTCCTCGCGGTTACGCGGGTATTACATGATGGTAATGACGGCGCGGCGGCACTCCCCCCGCAGGCCCGCGGGCCGAAGATTTGCGATCAGGCCGCGCCGGCGCGCCGGCCGGTCCTGCTCGCGGTCATCCTCGCTCCGGCGAGCTTGACCAGGCTTTCCGCGGTGGCGCCGTCGCGCAGCCGCGAGGCCGAGCCGCAGCTGCAGCCGATCGGCCAGCCTTCGTTGGCCGCAAGCTTGGCGATCCGCGCCTTGACCCGCCTGAGCAGGGCGATCGCCGGATCGCGTTCGAGCCCCGGCATTGCGAGCAGGAAACCGTTCTCGCCGACCCGGCCGACCGCGTCGCCGGGACGGCAGACCTCGCGCAGCGCTTGTCCGACCCGCTGCAGGCAACGTTCGCCTTCCTGATGGCCGAGGCGCTCGCTGAGCGAGTCGAAGCCTTCGAGGTCGAGCAGGGTGACGGTCAGCGCTCCGCCGGTATTGGCGGCGCGATCGAGCTCGCGCTCGAGCCGCTCCTGGACACCGCGGCGGTTGAGCAGCCCGGTGAGCGGATCGTGGCCCGCTTCGTCCTCGGCCTGCTTGCGCCCGCTTATGTCCTCGATCGCGGCAACCAGGAATTCGGGCTCGCCACCCTCGTCGCGAACCAGGCTGATCGCAAGATGGATCCATGACAGGCTCGAATCCGGGCGGACCAGGCGGCTCTCCACCTCGCAGGCGCCGAC
>JAQGLD010000340.1 GCA_028293055.1 Alphaproteobacteria bacterium | reverse complement strand
GCCGATCGCGCAGACCACCGCCGGATCGCCGTGGAATCCGTGGATCAGGATCGGAAGGCCCACCGCAGCGGTCATCACCGGGAAGGCGGCGAAGGCGTTGCCCATGATCATCGTGAACAGCGCCATTCCGAGCCCGTAGACCAGGACAGCCACGAACAGGCTGCCCGGTGGAAGGATCGTCGAGGCGATCCCGCCGACCACATCGCCGACTCCGGCGAGCGCGAAGACTGCGCCGAGCGCTGCAAGCATCTGCGGCAGCACCGCAGCCCAGCCGACGCTGTCCATCAGCCGCCGGCCTTCCTGGAGCGGTGCGAGCAGACGCGGCCGCAGCCAGGCATAGCAGATTGCCAAAGCGAGCAGCATGCCAAGGCCGAGCGAGACCAGGGTCACCTGCTTGGGATCGACCAGGCCGCTGGTCTTAAGGGTCAGCGTCCCGAGCAGCGCCGTGACCGGAATGATCAAGGCGGGAAGGAAGAGCCGGTTGCCGCGGGTCTCGGCGGAAGCCTGCTTCTCCTCGGGGCTGCTCGTCGGGGGCGATCCGCGGCCGAGCGCTCCGAAGCCTGCGAGCCCGACCAGGCAGAGGACTAGGATTCCGTTGCCGAGATCGCCGAGAAAATCGCCGAAGAAGAAGCTGATCGCGACCAGCCCCCAGAAGGCGCCATTGCCGAACCTTTTCGGATTGGTGCGGTCGCCCAGACCGAGCCAGGCGAAGGCGGCGAAGATCGCTCCGGTGAGGACATAGAGCCAGTGGAGCGTGATCATGGCTCCGCCCCGCGCCCGGCGCTTTGCCTCGCCGCGATGTCCAAGCCGTCGGATATTGCCATCCGACCGGACATCGCTCTCAACCGGCGATCGAGCATCAGCAGCCGTGCGCCATGGATCAGGAAGGCGAGGATCGCGCTCGGGATCGCCCATTTGGACAGATGCAAGGGCTCGAGGTGAATTCCGTTCTGGGCGAGGAACCCGACCATCAGCAGGATCGACCCGATTGCGATGAAGATGTCCTCTCCGAAGAACAGGCCGACATTGTCGGTCGCCGCGGCAAAGGCCTTGACCCGCTCGCGCTCCGCCTCGTCCAGCTGCGGATTCTGACGCTCCGCCGCAGCCTCGGCCATTGGAGCGACGAGGGGCCGCACCGTCTGGGCAGGGCCGGCGACCGAGGTCAGGCCGAGGCTGGCGGTGATCTGGCGGAACAGCAGATAGAAGATGAGCAGCCGCCCGGTCGTCACCCCCTTCATCCGCCCGATCAGGATCCTGGCGCGCTCCTGCAATCCATAGCGTTCGAGAAGTCCGATCACCGGCAGGAGGATGTAGATGATCGTGACGAAGCGATTGTCGTTGAACGCCTTGCCGAAGGCCGAGACGATTGCGAGCAGCGGCAGGCCGGCGATCAGCCCGGTGACGAGCGCAGCGACGGTGACCACGAGCAGAGGGTTGAGCCGAAGCGCGAAGCCGGCGACGACGATCAGGATTCCGAGGAGCAGGAAGTAGTTCATCTCTGAGATCCTCCCCTCGATTTCGAGGGGAGGGGGACCATGCAAAGCATGGTGGAGGGGTAGGCTCGGCGCAGGGCCCCTCCACCACCCTTCGGGTGGTCCCCCTCCCCTGCAAATGCAGGGGAGGATCTAGACGGAACCATATCCCCCGCCTCCGGGCGTCAGAATCACGAACATGTCCCCTGCCTCCATCTCGGCCGAAGCGGTGGCTCCGAGCGTCTCCACCGCTCCGCCGGCCCGCACCACCTCGTTCACCCCCGGTAGCGCATCGCCGCCGCCCTCGATCCCGCGCGGCGCGACGCGACGGCGGTTCGACAGGATTCCGGCCTGCATCGGCTCGCGGAATCGCAGATGTCGTTCGACCCCGTCGCCGCCGCGATGCGCGCCCGCCCCGCCCGAGCCGCGACGGATCGCGAACCGCTCGAGCAGCACCGGATATCGCGTCTCCAATATTTCGGGGTCGGTGAGGCGGCTGTTGGTCATATGGGTCTGGACCGCGCTGGCGCCGTCGAAATCGGGGCCTGCACCGGCGCCGCCGGCGATCGTCTCATAATATTGGTGTCGGGAATTGCCGAAGGTGAAGTTGTTCATCGTGCCCTGGCTGGGAGCGAGCGACCGGCAGGCCGCGAACAGGGCGTCGGTGACGACCTGGCTGGTCTCGACATTGCCGGCGACGACCGCGGCGGGGTAATGCGGCTTGAGCATTGAGCCTTCGGGCACCCTGAGGGTGATGGGCCGAAGGCAGCCGTCGTTCATCGGGATCGTGTCGTCGACCAGGGTGCGGAAGACGTAGAGCGTCGCCGCACGACAGATCGAATAAGGCGCGTTGAAATTGTTGGGTTGCTGGTCGCTGGTTCCGGCGAAGTCGACGATTGCGGAGCGGCTCTCCGGATCGACGGTGACGCTGACCGCGATTTGCGCGCCATTGTCCATCTCGTACGTGAAGCTGCCGTCGCGCAGGGTACCGATCAGCCGCCGCACCGCCTCCTCCGCATTGGCCTGGACATGGCCCATATAGGCGTCGATCGCTTCCCGGCCATATTCGCCGGCGACCCGCCTCAGCTCGGCCGCGCCGCGCGCGCAGGCGGCGACCTGGGCCTTGAGGTCGGAGAGATTGCGGTCCGGCCGCCGTGCCGGCCAGCGACCCGAGCCGAGCAGCGCGACCATTTCCGCCTCGAGGAAGCGGCCCTCGTCGACGAGCAGGACATTGTCGATCAGCACCCCCTCCTCGTCGATCGTGCGGCTGTTCGGCGGCATCGATCCGGGCGCAATGCCGCCGATATCGGCATGGTGACCGCGCGCCGCGACGTACCAAGCGGGCGCCGAGCCCCCGTCGACGAAGACCGGCATGATCAATGTGATGTCGGGCAGGTGGGTACCGCCATGATAAGGCGCGTTGAGCACATAGACATCGCCCGGCCTGATCCCGCGCCCGTCTCGACCTTCCCCGCGCGAGTCGATCACGGTCCGAATCGAATCGCCCATCGAGCCGAGATGGACCGGGATATGCGGCGCGTTGGCGATCAGCGCGCCGTCACCGTCGAACAA
>JAQGLD010000337.1 GCA_028293055.1 Alphaproteobacteria bacterium | reverse complement strand
CGATCGCCGATCAGGACATGGCCGGTGGCGAGGGTGGCATGTCCGCACAGCACGACCTCCACCGCTGGAGTGAACCAGCGCAATTCGTAGTCCGCCTCTCCGTCGGTGGCTGCAATCGTGAAGGCGGTCTCGCTGAGATTGTTCTCGGCAGCGATCGCCTGGAGAATATCGTCGGGCAGCCATTGATCGAGCGGAATCACGGCTGCGGGATTGCCGGTGAACGGGCGATCCGCGAAGGCATCGACCTGGGTGAAGGCGAGATTCATGGTTTCTCCATTGGGCCCTTCGATACGGACCCTCGACGTATCGAAGGACCGCTTGACGCGACGCCCTGGGTCAGATCCCGCTCGATCAGCGGATTGTCCGGCTCGTCGACATGGCCCTCGGGATCGACATGGATAAGGATCTCGCAGCCCGGAAATTCGGCCGCCAGCTTGTTCTCGACCTCGTCGATCACGCGATGCGCTTCCTCGACCGTCATCGCCGGGTCGAGCGCCATGTGGAACTGGACGAAATCATGCGCACCGCTGGTCCGGGTGCGCAAATCGTGCATCCCCTTGAGCTCCGGGTGGCGAGCTGCGACGGCGATGAAGCGCGCTCGTTTCTCGTCGGGCCATTCCTTGTCCATTAGCTGGTCGATGGCGCGGTTGGAGGCCCTTATCGCACCCCATCCGAGCCACAAGGCGATCAGCACGCCGAACAGGGGATCGGCGCCCTTCACACCGAGATATTGATCGAGCACAAGGGCCGCGATCACCGACAGGTTGAGCAGCACGTCGCTCTGGTAATGGACATAATCGGTATGGATCGCCACCGAGCCGGTGCTTGCGATCACGCGTCGCTGGTAAGCGAGCAGGCCGAGCGTGGCCACGATAGCGAAGATAGAGACCGTGATTCCATATTCGGCGTGGGCGGTGACCGCGCCGTGCATCAGCCGCTCGACCGCGCGCCAGGCGATGCCGAGCGCCGAGAAGCTGATGATCCCGACCTGGAACAACGCAGCGATCGCCTCCGCCTTGCCGTGCCCGAAGCGATGGTCGAAGTCCGCTGGCTGGGCCGCGACCCGGACTCCATAAAGCGTGATCAGCGAGGCGACGAGATCGAGCCCGGTATCGGCGAGCGACCCGAGCATCGCCACCGACGCAGTGGCCCAGGCGGCGTAGATCTTGATGACCAGCAGCAGGAAGGCCATGCTGACGCTGGCGATCGCCGCCCTGGCGGTCATCGTGCCGTGCTGATGCTGGGAGGCGGTCACGGGTAGAGCAGGCCTTCGCGCCAGCCACCTTCCTCGAGCCGGGTGAACAGGCGGCGCTCGTGCAGCCGGAAGGCGCGGTCGCTCCACAGCTCGATTCGATCTGGCACCACCCGCCAGCCCGACCAGCGCGGCGGCCGCGGCACGTCGCCGCCCTCGAAACGGGCCTCCATCGCGTGGTAGCGTGCTTCGAACGTCTCGCGGCGATCGAGCGGGCGCGACTGGTCCGACGCCCAGGCGCCAAGCTGCGATTCCCGCGCCCGCGAGGCGAAATAGGAATCCGCCTCGGCATCGCTCACCCGCTCGACCGGGCCTTCGACCCGGACCTGCCGGCGAAGCGACTTCCAGTGGAAGAGCAAGGCGGCCGCAGGATTGCCCGCAAGGTCGGCGCCCTTGCGGCTGTCGAGATTCGTGTAGAAGACGAATCCACGCTCGTCATGGCCCTTGAGCAGGACCATCCGCACCGACGGGCGTCCTTGGGAATCGACGGTGGCGAGCGCCATCGCGGTCGGGTCATTCGGCTCCGAAAGCCGCGCTTCCGCGAGCCATTCCTCGAACAGGGCGTTGGGGTCATGGACCATCGCCGCGTCTTGCCGGGCTTCGACCGGAGAGACAAGCGCTTGCAGCTGGGCGCTCAGCCGCCCATTTGCGCGTTTGTCGGCCGCCCTCGGACGATGTTGATCGTCGAGGGTGGACATTTCGGCCGGCGTGGAGAACGAAGCGGGCATGGCGGACATCTATTCACAGCTTGGCGTGAAGCGCGACGCGAGCGAGGCCGAGATCAAGAAGGCCTATCGCAAGCTCGCCAAGGAGCTGCATCCGGACAAGAACAAGGACAATCCGGCGGCCTCCGCACGCTTCTCGAAGGTGACCCAGGCCTATGACATCCTCACCGACAAGGACAAGCGCGCCCGCTACGACCGCGGCGAGATAGACGATGACGGCAATCCCAAGGCGCCGTTCGGCTATGGCGGCGCCGGGCCGCAGCCCGGCGGCGGCTTCAACCGCGCTCCGGGCAGCGGCGCGCAGAATTTCGGCGCCGGCGAGGAAGTCGATCTCTCCGACCTGTTCGAAGGGCTGTTCGGCGGCGGCGGCGCACGTCGCGGCGGGGGCGGCGGCGGACCCTTTGGCGGTTTCGGCAGCCGCAAGGCACCGCAGCAGAAGGGCGCCGATGTCGCCTATCGCTTGCCGGTGTCGTTCGACGATGCGGCCGCGCTCAAGGAGCAGAGGGTCACGCTGCAGGGCGGCAAGACGGTCTCGATCAAGCTGCCGAGGGGTGTCGAGGAAGGCACCAAGATACGCCTCGCCGGCCAGGGCCAGCCCGGTGCCGGCGGCAATGGCGACGCGATCATCACCATCTCGATCAATCCGCACGTCTTCTTCACGCGCGACGGCGACAATATCCGGCTCGATCTGCCGATTTCGCTCGACGAGGCCGTGCTCGGAGCCAAGGTCAAGGTGCCGACGGTCGATGGCCCGGTGATGCTCAGCATTCCGAAAGGATCGAGCTCGGGCAAGGTGCTCCGGCTCAAGGGCAGAGGGTTCACCAACAAGACGAGCGAGCGCGGCGACCAGCTCGTCACACTGATGGTCGACGTTCCGGCGGGCGATGCAGAGCTGGCCGACTTCGTCGAACGTTGGGGAAACAAGGGCAAAGGAAACCCGCGGGCCGGCCTGGGCGTATAGCCTCCCAGTGCAGGACATCTCTCCCGAATCCCCGGAAGCCAGACGCAAGCGCCTGGCATCGACAAGAGCGCGCATCGGGCGCCATTTCGACAAGGTCAGGCCCGGCACTCGGCCATTCGAGGTTCTCAAGCGGGTCGCGATCGGAGTCTATACGGACGGCTTCATCCACGCCGGCAATCTGGCCTATCTCGCACTGCTCACGCTCTTCCCGTTCGTCATCGTCGCAGCCGCGACCGCGCGGGTGTTCGGAGCAACCCAAGGCGGCATGCAGACGGTCTCTGCCCTGCTCCAGACCATGCCGCACAATGTCGCGGATGTGCTCAGGAAGCCGATCGGCGATGTGCTCAGCGCGCGATCGGG
>JAQGLD010000293.1 GCA_028293055.1 Alphaproteobacteria bacterium | reverse complement strand
GGCGGCGTGAGGTTGAAGCGCATGCCCGAACCAGGTTCGGTATCGCCAGCGGCTCGGGAGCCGGTCGCCTCACTTTCGGCGACTGGTCATCAAGCCGGATGAAGCAAGGGCTCGAGCTCTTCGGCGATGGCGGCGCGGCGGGCGGCTGCGTCCAGGGACAAGCCGCCTTCGTCCCAGCCGATCAGCGCGTCCCCGGGCAGCAAAGCGGGATCCGAGAAGACATGGATGGAGAGCTTGCGGCGCTCGTGGCTGATGCGTTCGGACACGAGCCGCTCGATCTCGGGCCTCAGCTCCGGATTCACCCTGATCGTGAGATCGGTACCCCGAGCGACCTGCTTGAGCACGCGCCCGATCGCGTCGTCGATCGCCTTGCCCGGGAGATCCGCGATGGTCTGCGCGGCGATGAGCTCTGCGGCAGCGAGAGCCAACTCGGCAGCGTCGGCACGCGAGGCCTTGGCGAGGTCGTCGAGCCGGTGATCGAAATCCTCGATCGAGGATACGAGCGAGTCGACAGCAGCAAGGGTCGCGGTCTCGCGCTCGAGGCGAGCATCGGCGAGGCCGGCCTCATAGCCTTCAGCGCGCGCGAGCGCGATCGCCCGGTCGCGTTCGTCTCGCATCAGGTCGAGCTCGGCCTGGGCGATGGCCGCGCGCGCGGCAAGATCCGCCATGCCGGCCGCGCCGCGGCCGGATTCGACCGCTGTGAATACGCGGTCGAACCGGTATTTGCTGGTGGTGATGGCTTGCTCGCGCATCAGTAGATCATCGCATCGTCGCTCTTCGGATCGACGAGGACGATTTCCCCGCGATCGGCGAGCGCCTTTGCCAGGCGGACGAGGCTGGTCTGGGCTTCCTCGCATTCGCGAGCGCGGACCGGACCCATACCCTCCATGTCTTCGCGCATCAGCTTGGCGGCACGCTCGGTGAGCGACGCGAAGAAGAGTTGGCGCATTTCCTCCGGAGCGCCCTTCAGCGCCAGCGCCATGTCGCGCTTGTCGGCGGTGCGGACGAGGGTGGAGATCGACTGCGGCAGCAGGTTCTGGAGATCTTCGAAGGTGAACATCAGCGCTCGGATACGCTCCGCGGAATCGGGAGATTTGTCGTCGAGCGCGTTCAGCATCGCTTCCTCGGTCGAACGATCCAGAGCGTTGAAGATTTCCGCCATCGCCTCGTGCGGATCGCGGCGCTGCTGGCGGGAGAGGTTGCTCATGAACTCGTTCTTGAGAGTCTGCTCGACCTGATTGACCACTTCCTTCTGAACGGTCTCCATGCGCAGCATGCGAAGCACGATGTCGACCGAAAAGTCGCTCGGCAGCTCCGCAATGACGCGGGCGGCATGGTCCGGATTGAGCTTGCTGAGCATCACCGCGACGGTCTGCGGATATTCGTTCTTGAGGTAGGCGGCGAGCACGGTTTCGTTGACGTTGGACAATTTGTCCCAGATCGTGCGGCCGGAAGGACCACGAATGTCCTCCATGATCTCCTTGACCTTGTCGCCGCCGAGCACGCCCTGAAGCAGGCGTTCGGTCGATTCATAGGAGCCGTGGAGCGAGTTCATGCTCGAGACCTCGCCGGAGAACTGGACGAGCAGATGCTCGACCACCGGGGATGGCACCCGGCCCAGCGTCGAGATGCATGAGGAGAGCTCCTTGACCTCTTCGATCGAGAGCTGCTCCCAGATCGGAGCCCCGAAATCCTTGCCGAGCGCAAGCATCAAGGCGGCGGCGCGTTCAATGCCGCTGAACTTCTTCAATTCCGGCGGCTCAGCCAAAACGGCAGTCTGCATATTCATACCCGCTCCAAAAAAGCGACGGATTCGTGGTCGAACCCGCGTCGTCCCTCTATCTTTATAGGAGAGATGAATGCGGAGGTGGGCGCGAAGCGTCAAACATGGTGAATTTAGCGAACAATCTCGCGGGTCTCAGTCTGCTGACCGGCAGCGACGCCTTTTCGGCGTTGTCGTCGTCGGCGGTTACGGTGGAGAGCCGGGCAGTTCGCGCCGCCAAGGCCGCCTTCACCACTCCGGACACGACTCCCCCGTGGAAGGAAGCGGCGTCGACAACGCCCGACACGATTCAGGTGTCGATGATCAAGACGATGAAGACGATCATCGACAAGCCCACGACCGGTCCAGATGCCTTGCCGCAGGATGTGCAGACGAGCTTCATCGCCTACAAGGCGCTCGACCGGTTGCGGCTGCTGGCCCAGGCGGCGAGCAGCAAGACCAGCTCCGATGCGCAGCGCGCCTCGCTCGACAAGGCCTTCCAGACCGGGCTCGCCGACCTCCAGACCTATCTCGGCCAGGCACCCAGCGATCTCGTCAAGCTCAGCTTCTACCAGCCCGCGCGCCGCGCCGAGAGCGTTCCGACCCAGCCCAGCTCGATCAGCAAGACGGTCGGGGGCGAGCTGGTCTCCAACCGTACCGATCCGATCCCGGGGCTGAACGGCGACGAAGTCTTCCAGATCAACCTGTCGAAGACCGGAGCCGCCGACACGGTCAGCGTGGACCTGTCGACAACCCTGCAGCCGCCGACGATCGATTCGGTGACCGCCGCGATCAACGCCGCAATCGCTTCGGTGCCGATGCGCGATACCGACGGCAATGTCGTGCTCGACGAGAACGGCATTCCCAGGCAGCGTTACCTTTCGAAATTCTCGGCGGAGAAGACCACGATCCCGGCCGACAAGCCGACCGGAGCTCCGACCAGCAAATGGGGTTTCGCGCTGACCGGAACCGGATCGGAGCAGGTGTCGATCGACCAGCTCGGCGGCAAGGACGCATTGGTCGTCGCAACCGGTCAGACCGTCCTCGACGCTCCGACCTCGGTTCGAATGATGCGCTTCGACGATCCCGATGGCGCGATGACCCCCAAGACCCTCGGGGTGATCCAGTCGGTGGATCGCGAGGCGACCGCGCGCGCTGCAATGACACCGCAGCAGAAGAATCTCGCCGGAGTCACCGCGCCGGCGCCCACCGTCTATGCCGAGACGCGGGCCCAGGCCGTCGCTACCGACGCCCAGGGCTATTCCTACGTGGTCGGCACCGCCGACGGAGACATGGGTTCGAACCGCGTAGGCGG
The DNA here is from genome assembly GCA_028293055.1 of Alphaproteobacteria bacterium. Classification (GTDB taxonomy): domain Bacteria; phylum Pseudomonadota; class Alphaproteobacteria; order Sphingomonadales; family Sphingomonadaceae; genus Allosphingosinicella. The sequence goes on along the minus strand of JAQGLD010000293.1, from coordinate 3,240 downwards.
CAGTGGCGACCTGTTCCTGACAAAGACCGACAGCGAGGGTAAAGTCGTCTGGCAGCGCACCCTCGGCGCCGCTGGGGCCGCCCAGGGCGCCGCGGTAAGCGTCGGGCCGAATGGCGAGATCGTGGTCGCCGGAACCGTGACCGGAAATCTCGACGGCACAGATCATAAAGACGCAGACATGCTCGTCGCGCGCTTCGACACCAATGGCGACGAGCAGTTCACGACCGTGATCCACACGACCGGCGAGGACCAGGCCAATGCCGTGGCGGTCGGCGCCGGCGGCGAAATCTATGTCGGTGGAAAGTCCGGAGCCGGCAGCGGCAATGCCTTCATCGCCCGCCTCGATCCGGCGGGCAAGCTTCAGGAACGGCGGACGATCGACTATGGAGGCAGCGAGAAGATCGTCTCGCTCGCGATCGGCGGAGATGGCAATCTGCTCGCGCTGACCAACGAAAGCGGCGATTCCAAAGTCCGTCGGATCGATTCGACCGCGCTTTCCAACGATCTCGGCTCGATCGATCTCGGAATCGCCGACGCCCGCGCGATCGCGGTGGACAGCGACGGCAGCATCGCGGTCGGAGGCGCGCGCCAGGTCGGCAGCAGCCGTGACGGATTCGTCGCGCGGGTCGATTCGGGGCTCGCTTCGGCGCAGTTCACGGACCTCGCAACCGCAGCCGACGATCAGGTCGACAGCCTGGCCTTCATGAACGGCTCGCTATACGCGGGAGGTCGTACCACCGGCGATCTCGGCAGCACGCGCCGCGGGGCGGTCGACGGCTTCATCGCCCGGATCGACGGCACTGGAAGCGTCGCGAGCATCAACCAATTCGGCCAGAGCGCCCAGCGCACCGAGCCGGTCCGGGTCGCCGCGGCGAAAGGCGGCGACAATGCGGTCGGGCTGCTCGGGCTCAATCGGGGGACGATCAATCCGACGGCGTCGATGAAGCTGGTCTCGCAGACCAGCCTGCGCGCCGGCGACGAGTTCACCATCAAGGTAAATGACGGCCCGGCCAAGAAGATTACGATCGCCGCCAACGAGACTCTCGCGACGCTTGCCGACAAGGTGCGCAAGATCACCGGCACCAAGGCGACCGTGACGACACCGCGCAGCGGCGGCGGCAACGTCTTCCGGATCGACGCGGCCGCGGGCCAGTCGATCGAGCTCGTCGCCGGCTCCGCCGGCAAGGACGCCCTCGCCAAGCTCGGCATCGAGCCGGTGCGGATCTCGACACCGCCAGTTGCCGACAAGAATGCGCCCAAGGTCAAGCCCGGAGGCACGTTCGGTCTCAATCTCACGGAGGCGTTGAGCCTCGACACGGCCACCGATGCGGCCACCGCGCTCGGCCGGATCAAAGCTGCACTTTCGACGACCCAGACGGCCTACAGATCGCTCTACTGGGATGATCTCAAGGCGGCGTTGGCCGACGGCACGACGGCTACCGCGACCGGCGGCGGCACCGCGCACGAGCAGTCGCAACTGGCGCAATATCAGGCGGCGCTCACCCGTCTTCAGTCGGCACCGAGCCCGACGCTCGGTTTCTGAGGAGTATCTCATGGCAGACAATGTTCCAGGCCTGATGGCCGGCATCGGCCAGTCGATGCGCAATCTTTCCGAGCGGCAGCGCGTGGTCGCCCAGAATATCGCGAACAGCGAAACTCCGGGCTACAAGGCCCGCGAGGTCGAAGCTCCGGATTTCTCGGACATGCTCGCGCAGCAGGGCAGCAGCAGCTCGGCGCACGTCGCCCGGCCGCGGATCACGCTGAGCGGCGGCATGGCGTCGCTCGGCGCCCACCAGCCCGAGGACGGTCACGTCAAGATCGATCGCGACATCAGCGAGGTGAAGCCGGACGGAAACAATGTCACGCTCGAGGATCAGCTGCTCAAGATGGGCCAGATCCAGACCGACTTCGCAACAATGACCAACCTCTATCGCAAGCAGCTGTCGCTGATGAAGACGGCGCTGGGCCGGAACGGCAGCGGCAGCTAGCAAGACCTCCATCAGGATAAGCGAGGCGAGCGGCGCGGCTGATACGCGCCGGATATAAAAACGCCGGAACCACGAGCGTGTGGTTCCGGTGTTTTTCGAATTGGGCTCGTCGCGTCCAACGTGCGCGGCGTGATCTCCTCCCGTGCGAGGCACGAAGGGGTCAAGGGCTACAGCCGGGTGTTGACCGAGATCGGGGCCGCCCCGTCGACGCGGTGGATGGCGCCGCCGGCTCCATAAGTGGTGCTTCGAGTGCCGGCGAGGCGGCGCGCTTCGTGGGTGACCGCAGCCATCATCTCGTTGGAGAGCTCGATCTGGCGCTTGAGTATCGCGCAATTGCTTGCCGAGGCGGCACGCAAGGCCGCGACGGCCTCGCGAAGCACCTCCCTCTCCTCGTCCGGGAGGGTTTCCATCCAGTCGGGACGCTCGCGGGTCAGCCGGGCATTGCTCGTTTCCAGGGCCGCGACCAGGCGGACCTTGGCCTGCGCGGTCTCGGCCATGTCGGGGAAACGGCCCGGGCCCTGGAGGCGCGCGGTCTCCTCGTCCATCAGGATGACGAGCGAGCGCATGAGGTCGAGCAAGTCTTCGGTCATCGATTTCCCTCCTGCATCTTGATCATCTGTTCGATCACCTTGGGCGCGAGGCCGACTCCGCCACGCTTGGCAATCTCGGTGCCGAGCTTCTCGGCGAGCACGCCGCGAAACATTTCCTCTCCGCTCCCGCCGGTAAAGTCGCCCTCGGCCTCGCTCGTGCCCATCATCGTCTTGACCATCTGGCCCAGGAATACGGCTTCGAAGTCGCGCGCGGTGGCCTGTGCCTTGTCCGAGAGCTTCACCGCCGGCACCTGGGGGGCCGGGGAGAGCGACGTTGTGGGAGTCAGCGGTGACATCATTGCACCTCTATCTCGGCCTGGAGCGCGCCGGCCGTCTTGAGAGCCTGGAGGATGGTGATCAGGTCGCGCGGGCTGACCCCGAGGGCGTTGAGGCCACTGACCAGCGACTGCAAGGTGGCGCCGCCGCCGAGCATCGCGAGCGACTTGCCCGAACCATCGTCAACCGAGATCTGAGTGCGCGGCAGGACCTGGGTCTGCCCGTTGGAATTGGGCGCCGGCTGCGAAGCGATCGGATTTTCCGAGACACTGATCGTCAACCCGCCCTGCGCGATCGCGACCGGACTGATCCTGACATCGGTGCCCATCACCACGGTGCCCGAAGCCTCGTTGATCACCACCTTCGCCGGCTGATCGACCGAGACT
>JAQGLD010000241.1 GCA_028293055.1 Alphaproteobacteria bacterium | reverse complement strand
TTAGGCACATACCACAGATGGCGCATTCAGGGGGAAGGCTGTGAGCTCAAGGTCAACAGCCAAGCTACGGGCTCCGATCGCGATGGCGAGAGTCGCGGGTGCGCTGTGGCTTGTCTCAATGGCTCTTGGCATCTACGCGGAGGTTTTTGTCCGCGGTTCAATGATCGTGCACGGAGACGCTGCTGCTACGGCGACTAAGATTGTCGGCGGGCAAGCAGCGCTTCGAACGGGTTTTGTCGCTGATCTCGTCGCAGACATGGCTTACTTGGGGGCTACTTTGCTACTCTATGGGCTATTGAGGCGAGTGAATCGAACCTTGACGGTTGTCATGTTGGGGTTCGGCCTTGTCGGCTCCGCAGTAATGGCAATTAATTTAGTCAACCTCTTTGCACCAATCCCTTCCGTTCGCAGAGGCGGTTGCCGTCAAAGGCCTGTAGTCTGGATTGCTCCGGCCTTTCCTAAAGCTCGCTCGGCGATAGCCAATGTAGTGATCGTCCGCCGGAGAAGGATGCGGGCTCGCCGAAGGCGCAGGGCTTCCGACCGCCTCCGAGGCTTGCTGCAGCGGCCGGACGGGCTTCGCCTGCAGCTGGTCGATCCGAGCAAGGTTCGCCGACCAGGCGTTGACGCCGTCGGTGTCTCCCGCCGCCTCCAAAGCCGCTGGCGCTCGACCGCGTGCGCCCGGGCTTGGTCGCCGTGCTGCTTTATCACCTGGTTGGCGACCACCCAGAGCTCCCACTCCGACAGCATCGCGCGGCCTACCTGACCTGCATCATCTGCGAAGGGTACGGCGCCGCCAGCGAGCAGGCATCGGCCGCCTCGCCGCCCAGCCAGCGGTCGTAATCCTCTTCGTGGAGGATCACCGGCATCGCCTTGGGATGGAGCGGCGCGACCAGCGGGTTGGGCTCGCAGGTCAGGAAGGCGAAACGCGCCGAGCCCTCGCTGAACCGCCAGATCCCCGCAAAGGCGGCATGCTCGCGCGCCGGCAGGTCGAACCAGTGCCGGGCGGGGCGCCCAGCTTCGTCCTTGCCCGGCTTGGGCTCGGCGAAAGATGTGAACGGCACCAGGCAGCGTTGCTCGGGCTTGGCGATGGTCGATCGCCAGAACGGGCTGTCCAGGTTGCGGACATTGGTGACTGCCTTCTGGATCATCTTGCCGGGAGTCTTTCCGGGCATAGTGCGCAATATGCCCCACGGCATGTAGTCGAGCACCCTTTCGCCCTCCTGCCTGCGCACCACGAAGGCCTGGTATTTGGGATAGATCTCGGTCCGCGGCTCGGTGATCTCGAACAGGGTTCGGGCCTCGAACAGTCGACTGAGATTCTCGGTGTTGCGCTGGCGGAAGAGGTTGCACATACGCTCACCCTAGCGGCCGGCGCGCCGGCGGTGAACGTCCGAGAAGGGTGGAAAGCCGACGTTCTCTTCTCCATGATCTGCGGATGTACGCAACGCCGAGCCGTCCCTTCTCGTCTAAGCGCTTGCGCCATAGCTGGAGGCTCATGAAGGCATTTGCCGCTGAGTTGCGAGGGAGCTTCGAACGGGCGGTGCGGCTGGTCGACGAAGCTGCAGAGATCATGCCTTTGCGTCCTGCCGATCGTGCGTACCGCGGCGTGCTGCTCATGAAGGCCGGCCATACGCGAGAAGCGCATCGGGCATTGGCCGCGCTCCGGCATGAGCTGAGCGATTCCGATGACCCCAACCTGCGCTATCTGCGGCACTTCTGCACGCATCAGCTGTCGCTCCTGACGCCAGGGTCAGGCCAATGGGGTTATGAGGCGAAGCAGGCGAGACTGATCGAATGCAGCCGCGTGCTGAAACGCCGATTCCCCATGACAACCGTCGACGAGATACACGTTCGCATCAAGCCGCGTGAGTGATGGCAGGAATGGGTCGTTGTCGGACGTACCGCCATACCAGCCCGACCTCCTATCCCTCCCAGTTCTGGAAGAGTAACTTCCTAATCGACTCAACCTCCACCCGCGACGGATTCTCCTATGATTACTCCTCCCACCGAGGCCGAAACCGATCGCGGGGTAGCCGCCGCCGTAGCGGAGCTGCGCCGGCAAGCAGAGCAATCCGGCTGCACCACCGATATTGATGACGACGGCTCTTCGGCGCAGTTTGCTGGACCCTTCGATCTGCGGCAATTGGTAGAAGCGGTCCTTGAGGGGGGCGAGCTACGTCGGAAACTCAACCAATGAGGCCGAGCGCGACGGCTAGCCCTCCGATCGCAACCACACCATAGGAAACGACTTGGGTCCAAAATGACCACGGCGGGATGGCCGCCGGCAGCTGGCTGTGGGGAATTGCGGCCGACGGGAACGGAGTCCGCCTTGCGCTCTCCCTCGCCGCTCCGGTCGTCCTGCTGTGCGGCGTCTTGGGAGTGCGCATCCCGCTCGCGCGGGCCGGGGACTCGACCTGACCCCCCTGCGCAGCTGGCAAGCGCCCGAGACCGACGTGGGCGGGGCCTTTGAGATAGGGACCTGTATACATGCTTGACCCGATGGGCGGTAAGGCGATTTCCTCCGCTGCCAACCCGGTTCCCAGCCAGTGAACAGGTTGTAATGTGATCGATGCCAATCCCTTGTCTAGTCTCCCCCGATGCGAACGGGTGGAGCAGGCGTCACCAATGCCGAGGGTCGAAATGAAGGGCCCGGCCTTGGTCGCGACGCTGGTTGGTACGGCGCTCGCGGTCACGTTGCTCGTCGGCAACGACCTAGAGCGAATCGGCCTCATTCTGCTCGCTGCGAAATGGTCGATCCTGCTGGTCGTCGCGCTGCACCTGCCGCAGAGCTTAGCCGCCACGATGGGCTGGGCCCGGTTGCTAGGCCGGCCGACGCCCGGCCTCTGGTTGCTGTATCGCCTTCGCTGGATCCGCGACTCGGTCAATACCCTATTGCCGGTGGCGCGAGTGGGAGGAGACTTGATCCGCATCCGTTTGCTCGCCGTGGGGGACACGTCCGTAACAGCGGCCGCGGCTTCTATCGTCGCCGATATCTCGATCGAATTGAGCACGCAGATCATTTTCACGCTTGGCGCAGTGATATTGCTCGTCGATGGGCCGCATTCCGGCGACCCGGTTCCCCTAGGGATCGCCGCGGTGGCCGGAAGCGTGCTGGCCATGATGCTTCTCTACGCAGCGCAGCGCCTCGGCCTGTTCAGGCTCATCGAGCGGCTGGCCGCCCGAGGCGGCGGCTGGCACGGGCTGGGAAAGCTGGCCGGCCTGCACGAATCGCTCATGGCGCTCTACCGGCAACCGCGACGCATGCTGTTTTCCGGCGCTTACCACCTTTTGGCCTGGATGCTCGGCGGACTCGAGACCTATTTCGCGCTCAGGATATTAGGCGTCGCTGCGGGAGCGCGGGAAGCGATAGTCATCGAGGCGCTGGGTCATGCCGCCCGCGCCGCCGGTTTCCTGATCCCTGGCGCGCTTGGCGTGCAGGAAGGCGGCTATCTTCTGGTCTGCGCGATGTTCGGGATCGGCCCGCAGGTCGCCTTGGCCCTGTCACTCATCCGCCGCGCCCGCGAGTGGATCCTCGGCCCGCCCGGTCTCTTCGTTTGGCACCGAATGGAGGTTCGGGCCCGGGCCGCGTTTTCGCGCAATCCGGAATGCGCGCCATGAATGGCGCAGCGGGAAGAAGCCGCCCTGTCGGCGCGGGATACAGGCTGCCGGCACTCAGGCGGGCGGAGTGCGACTGATCTCCCTACTTGCCGAAACATGCTCTGACTTCGAGGAGCCGCCGGGCAAGCCTCCGGAGGTCGAAGGCGTCTTCGATCGGCACTTCTACACACCCCTTGGCGGCAAGCTCGCGACCGTCTTGAGCCGAACCCGGTTGACGCCGAACCACGTGTCCTGGCTGTCCGTCGTCCCGGCGGCCGGCGCCGCGGCCGCCTATCTGCTGATCCCGACGCTCGCGGGCGCGCTCGCGGCCTCGGCGTTGTTCCTGCTGAGCGGGATCCTCGACAGCGCCGACGGGCAACTGGCACGCGCAACGAAGCGCACGTCGGAGCTGGGCGAAACCTTGGACGGCTTTTGCGACACCCTCTCGTTCGGGCTCGTCTACCTCGCGGCCGCCATCATCGTCGTCCGCGAAGGCCGATCGCTGGCCGTGGCAGCGAGCGTGATGCTCCTCGCCGGCCTGTCGCACTCGATTCAGTCGTCTCTGGTCGATTTCGAGCGACAGCTGTTCATCCATTTCGTCACGGGCCGCGGGCGCGTGCTGCGCGAGCAGCCCGATCTCCTGCGCATCGAGCAGGGCGCCGCGCGCGCCCGCGGCGAGGGCTGGTGGCCGCAGGCTTTGCGCGCGATGCGACGGAGCTATTGCGGAAGGCAGCGGCGGTGGCTCGCGAGCAGCGTCTCCCTTCTCGAGCTGCACCAGCAATCGGTCGAACCCTATCCGGAACGGCGCCAGTGGTTCGCGCAGCGCTATCACCAGCGGATGGGAGCCCTGCTCAAGGCTTGGACGGTGTTTGCGCCCAACAGCCACACGATGGCCGTGCTGCTTTGCGGCCTCGCCCCCTTCCTTGCGCCGAATCTCCCGGGCGCGCACTGGGGCCTGTCGCTCGTCTTCGCGTTCGACCTGCTCCTGATCCTGGCGCTCGCGCCACTGGTCTTGATCCAGGCGCGCAAGGATGGCGCGCTGGCGCTGGAGATCGAGGGCTTCGCCGCGCAGGCTGCCCATTGCAGCACGCGGTTTGCCGGATGAGGGCGGTCACCGGGCCTACCTCCGGCGACTGTCTGCTGTTCGACTATGGCGGCACGCTCGATTCCGACGGGGTGGCTTGGAAGGAGCGCTTCCAGGCGCTCTACCGCGACGAGGGGTTGGAGCTCCCGGCCTACCGGTTCGACCGGCTCTTCTACGACGCCGACGATGCCCTGGTCGGGACATTGGACAAGCAGGCCGACCTCGCCGAGACGGTGCGGCAACTGGTCGGCAACATCGAGCAGGCGGCGACGCAGGCTCTCGGCGCCGATCCGCAGCGGCTGTCGCGGGTGGCGGACGCATTTCTGGAAGCATCCCACGCGACGCTTCGACGCAACCGCGCCACTTTGGAGGCGCTGCGCAGGCGATATCAACTGGGGATCGTGTCGAACTTCTACGGCAACCTCGCGGCGGTCTGCCATGGCCTGGGCCTGGACGACGTGTTCGACGCGATCGCCGACAGCGAGCGCGTCGGCGTTGGCAAGCCCGACGCGGCGATCTTTCGCGCGGCGATGGATCCGCTCGGCGCCCGGCCGGAGACGACCGTGATGATCGGGGATTCGCTGCGGCGCGACGGCGACGGGGCCAGAGGGTGCGGGCTTCGCTTCGTCTGGATCGCGCCTGTCGAAGCGCAAGATGCCGCCGGAGGGTCGCAAATCGCGATCGCGCGGCTTGATCAGCTCGCGGAGCTCCTGCTTTGAATGCCGGTATGACCTTCCGTGGCGGCATCATCGCCGCCGGCCACGGCGAGCGGCTCCGTTCGGGCGGTTGGATGGGGAGCAAGGCGATGCTGCCGGTCGCTGGCCTGCCGCTGATCGACCATGCTCTCGACCGCTTTGCGACGAATGGCCTCGAGCAGGTGTCGGTGCTCATCAACGAGAGCAGCGTCGATTGCAGGAACCACATCGCGGCGCGGCGACCGCCTCCCTCGATCCATCTCATCATCCGCACCACGCCCTCGTCCTTCGCCAGCTTCGCGCTGCTCGCCGGCTGGCTGGCCGGTGCGCGGGCGGTGATCACGACGGTCGACGCGCTGATGCCGGCCGCCGAGTTCGCGCGCTTCCTCGTCGCCGCGGCGCAGTTGCCGCCGGACGCGATCGGCCTCGGGCTGACGCGCCATGTCGACGACGAAGCGCCGCTGTGGGCAGAGATGGATCCGGCCGACGGCCGCATTCGGCGCCTCGGCGGTGCGCCGGCGGCGCATGTCACGGCCGGATTATACGCGCTCCCGGCGCAGATGCCCGCGCTCGCGGGAGAAGAATTCCCGCGGCTTCGCGATTATCTCGCGCGGCTCGTGGATGAAGGCCACAAGGTCTATGGTATCGACCTGCACCAGGTGCTCGACGTCGATCGCCCGCACGATCTCGTCCAGGCGGAACGGGCCGTCTCGTCCTGGTCCGTGCTGGGCGGAGACCTGTGATGGCGAAGCGCCGGTGCTGGGGGATCTACCGCGAGCGGCCGCATTCGCCCGGTAGGGTCGATGACGACAGGGCGATCCTGGACGCGGTCGCGGTTGCACTGCTCGACTATGATCTCGTCGCCGAGCTGCTCCCGGCCGGCGCTGCGGACGCCGCCTTCGCGTCGCCGGGTGCCGGGATCTTTGCCATGTGCGAGCAGGACGGGATCATACGCCGGCTGGCCGAAGCGGCCCAAGCCGGCGTGCCGGTCGTCAACACGCCGCAGGCCGTCCGCAACACCTATCGGAGGCGAACGGCGGAGCTCTTCGCGGTCTGCGGCGTGCCGTCACCGGTCAGTCGGATCGTGGACACCCGCGCGCCGGCCGCCGCTCCGGGGATTCCGGTCTGGGTCAAGCGGCCGGATTTCCACGCGACCCAGACGGACGATGTCGTGTTCGCCGGCTCGGATGCCCAATGGCGGTCGGCGCTCGCCGGCTTCGCGAAGCGCGGAATCGAGGCGGTGGTCGTGCAGGCTCATATCCCGGGCGACCTCGTCAAATTCTACGGCGTCGCCGGCGGTGGTGCGGATCCCGCCTGGTTCCACTGGTTCCATCACAAGGACCAGCGGCTCGCCGGCCATGCCTTCACGCGCGAGGCCCTGCAGCGCGCGGCCTTCGCCGCCGCGGGCGCGCTCGGTGCCGCGGTATTCGGCGGCGATGCCATCGTTGGGGCCGACGGCGCGCCGCAGATCATCGACCTCAACGCCTGGCCGAGCTTCGCGCGCTGCCGGGCCGAGGCGGCGGCCGCCATCGGACGGCACCTTGCCCATGCTTTCGCGGCAGCCCGCCTCGACTCACCCTTTGCAGCGTCCGAAATGGAGTAACAATGGCGAACGATATGTCCCCCGGTCCTGCGCCAGCAAAGGTGGCGATTGGCGATCCGCGGCCCGTGCCGGGGCCGCGATCGAAAGCGATCTTCGCTGCCGAGGCCGAGGTGATGGCACCGGGCCTGCAGTCGATCGCCCTCTATTCGCAGCTCGCCGTCGATCACGCCCATGGCTGCACGATCGTCGATGCGGACGGCGCCGAATATCTGGATTTCATCGCGGGCATCGCCGTCGGCAGCCTCGGCCACGGCCATCCGCGTTATGTGGAGAAGCTGCGCCAGCAGCTCGGCCGCGCCACCTTCGGCAGCTTCGCGACCGAGAACCGCGCGCGCTTCCTGAAGCTCCTGCGCAGCGTGCTGCCGCCCGGCCTGACCCATGTGCAGCTCTTCTCGGGCGGCGCCGAAGCCGTCGAGGCCGCGATGCGCCTCGCCAAGTCGGTCACCGGCAAATACGAGTTCGTCGGCTTCTGGGGCGGGTTCCACGGCAAGACGGGCGGAGTTGCGCCGTTCCTCGGCGGTAGCTCGCACCAGAATCTGGGTCCCGGCGCGTCGGGCGTGCACCTCGCGCCTTACGCCAATTGCTACCACTGCCCCTGGAATATGCAGCAACCGACTTGCGGCCTCGCCTGCGCCGAGCACCTGCGAGCGATGATCAAGACCGCCACGCGGCACCAGCTCGCCGCGATACTGATCGAGCCGATGCAGGGCACCGCCGGCAACGTCATTCCGCCTGACGACTTCCTCCCAGCGGTCAAGGCGATCGCGCAGGAGTTCGACGCCCTGCTCATCGCCGACGAGGTCCTGACCGGCTTCGGCCGTACCGGGACGATGTTCGCCTGCGAGCAGTCCGGCACAATTCCTGACGTCATGACGCTCGGCAAGGGCATGGGTGGCGGCTTCCCCCTGAGTGGGCTCGCATCATCCCTCCAGGCGATGTCGGCCAAGCCCTTCGGCGAACCGAGCGGGAGTTCCTCGAGCTACGGGGGCAATCCGCTTGCGGCGACTGCCGGCCTAGCCGCGGTCGAGGCGATCGTTGAGGAGGCGCTGGTCGGAAATGCCGCCGCGGTCGGCGCGGCGATGCTCGCCCGGCTGCGCGAGATGCAGGAGCGGCATCGCTGTATCGGCGACGTTCGCGGTCGCGGGCTGCTGATCGGGGTCGAGCTGGTCGCCGACCGGACGAGCAAGGAGCCGCTCGAGCGCGCGATCACGTTTGCCTTGTTCCAGGATTGCCTGCGGCGCGGTCTCATCACGATGTCCTATTCGCATAACATCCGCATCAATCCGCCGCTGGTGATCACCGAGGCCGAAGCGCTGCACGGTCTCGATATATTTGAGGAGGCGCTGACCGCGGTCGAGCAGCGCTTCCGGCTGCAGTGACGTGACGCGACCCCTGCGCGGCGCGATCCTCGGCTACGGCCATGTCGCCGCTTCCGGGCATATGCCCTTCTGGGAAGGGCATCCGGATACGGATATCGTCGCGATCGCCGACGCGCTGCCGTCGCGACGCGAGATGTTCCTCCTCGCGCATCCGGAAGGCCGGGCCTATCCGACGGCGGCCGCGCTGCTCGCCGCCGAGACGCTGGACTTTGCCGACATCTGTACCCCGCCGAGCAGCCATGGCGCGTGCATCGAGCTGGCGCTCGACGCCGGCCTGGACGTGCTGTGCGAGAAGCCGCTCGTGGTCTCGGCGCCGGACGCGCTGCGGATCGCCGGCAGGGCCCGGGCCGCGGGCCGCCACGTCCATGTGGTGCACAACTGGCTGAAGGCGCCGGTCTGCCGCAAAGTGTCCGCCCTGCTGGCCAAAGGCGCGGTCGGCAACGTCCACTGCATCTCGTGGGACACGAGCCGGACCTGCCCCGCGGTGGCGGTCGACGAGCCCGGATCGGTCAACTGGCGGATGGATCCTGAGGTGGCGGGGGGCGGCATCCTGTTCGACCATGGCTGGCACGCCGCCTATTGTGTCGCGCGCTGGGCAGCCGCCGCGCCGGACGCGATTTCGGCGCGGCTCGAGAAAAGACGCCATCGCGCCTGGGCGGTCGAAGACACGGCAGTGCTCGACATCGCCTTCGGCAAGATCGAGGGGCATATCCATCTGACCTGGGCCGCCGACGAGCGCTCGAACCGCGTCAACATCACCGGCGATGGCGGCCGGATCGAGGTCGACGGCGCGGAGGTCCGGCTTCACGACGCGGACGGCGTTCATCGCTGGGATTGCCCGCCTTCGCTCGCTGCAGGGTCGCATCACCCAGACTGGTTTGCCGGTATCGGCCAAGATTTCTTGAATGTCGTAGCCGGCCGGGCGGCGAGCAATCTTGGAGACGCTGTCATGTGCGCGCTTCTCATGGAGGGCGCCATGGCTTCGAGCGCCGCTGGCGGCGAGTGGCTGGCGATTGATAACCTGCGACGGCCGACCGCGGCTTGAGCTACCGCGGTTGCTACACTGCTTCGTCGCCTGCGCTTGAACCAGGAACGGACTCGCATTGGCGATTGCTCGCTTGGGAATCGTCGGCCTAGGCGCCAATGTCGTCGAG
>JAQGLD010000235.1 GCA_028293055.1 Alphaproteobacteria bacterium | reverse complement strand
AGCTCGATCTCGACAACCGAGCCGAAGCCGACCGAACCGTCGCCCGGCGGCGAGGTGACGATCGCGGTCGCCCGGCGGGTCGTCCAGTAGCGCAGGTCGCGGCGGACCTTCTTCGCCGCATCCTCGTCGCCGGCCGTGCCCGCCAGCGCGGCCTCGAGCTCGGCGATGCGGGCGTCGATCAGCGCCCGGCCGGCCTCGGTGACAAGATTGGGGCCGGGCGCGATCGGCAGCTCGAAATCGGGCTCGAGATGCTCTTCGTCGCAGTCGCGACGGAACGCCACACTCATTCGATTGCCTTTCGCCGACGCCCGCCATGCGGGCAATCTGCCTTACCAGCTTTCCCCCCAATCACGACGCCAAATAGAGCAGGCCGGCGTGGAGGCCCGAGCTCACCCGCCATGGCCGCAATAAGCGCTCTTGCCGCCATTGGCACGAAGCACCTCCTCGACATAATATTCGGTCATGGCCTGCGACCTGCGACGCTCGCCCGGATCGGGTCCGAGCAGAGGCGTCACGCTTTGCGTCCACGCCTCCGCGCATTCGGTCTTGGACCGGGCGGAGCCGGCACAGTCGAGCAAGGCTTCGAACGCCGCGCGGTAGGTAGCGAATTGTCCGCGGTCCATCCTGGCGCCGTGGCCCGGCACCAGCGCAATGAACGGCGACGCCGCGATCTGCGCGAGGGCGCGGCGCCACCCTTCCGGGCAAGCCGTGTCGAGGAAAGGCGCCGGCAGGGTGACGAGGTCGCCGACCACGGCCGTTCGCGTGGCGGCATCATAGACCCAGACATCGCCGGCGGTGGCCGCGTCGCGGGCGAGGTTGAGCCGGAGGACGCGCCGTCCGAAGCTTATGCTGAGAGATCCGTCGACCGGCACGTCGGGCCGCAGCTTTGCGCCATTCTCGATGGTCGCGATGTCGTTCCTGATATCTTCCTGGGTTTCGGGCGGTAGCTTGCCGGGCTCGAGATATTGCCGGCTGGACTCGACGCTCCTGGCGAGGAAGCCGGTCAGCGCCGAGTCGATCGCTCGGCTGGCATAGACTCGGGCGTCGGGAAAGGCGCGCTTGAGCTCAGGATTGCCGCTGACATGATCGAGGTGCCAGTGCGAGTTGACGATGGCGATGATCGTGCCGTGGCGGGCTCGGACGAAATCGAGGATCGCGGCGCGGTGCCAGGCGTGGCGCCCGGTATCCATCACCACGAAGCGCGCTCGGCCTGCGCCGAAGAGGATCGTGTTGCCGTCGGGCTGGCGCTTCGGAAGGATCCCGCCCGGGATCAGCCAGACCCCCTCGGCGATCCGTTCCGCGACGGGTTGGGGCGGAGCGGCGGTGGTTTCCGCGCAGGCGAAGCCCGTACCAAGCAGCCAAGCCGCAATAGCGGCCGCGCCGATTGCAAGCGGCCTCGCCGACATTTTCGTCCTCGTTCGACCGACCATGTTCTGCTTATCATCCCTGCCAGGCCCGACTCCATAGACAGCCTGATGACGGCCCGGCCGGGACGCGCCGGAAATTCGGCGAACCCGACCGGAAATTCGGCGAACGACCGGGGCGAGTTGTCCACGAGGCCCGAATCGGGCAGTTCGCTGCCATGCTCGATTCCGACAACGCAGCACCGACCGCGCGCCTCGACGCCCTGCTCGCCGCCGAGCGAAGGGCGCTGGATCTGCTCGAGGCGATCGAGCGCGCCGGCCTGATCGCGCCCGGCAAGAGCGAGCGCCAGATCGAAGATGAGATCGGTGCGCTCGCGTCGGCCGAGTTCGCGGTGGAGCGCGACTGGCACGAACGGCTGGTCCGCGCCGGGGTCAACACCCTCGCCACCTCCAGCGATCGCCAGCCCGATCGCATCGTAGCCGAGGACGACATGGTCTTCGTCGATCTCGGGCCGGTCTTCGCCGAATGGGAAGCGGATGTCGGCCGATCCTATGCGGTCGGCGACGATCCAGCCAAGCACGCGCTCTGCGCCGCCCTGCCGGTCCAGTTCTCGGCGATACAGGCGCATTATCTCGGCCGTCCCGGGATCACCGGCGCGGAGCTCTACGCCTTTGCTGTCGAGTCCGCCGAGCGCGCCGGATGGCGCTTCGCCGGCAAGATCGCAGGGCATATCGTCGGCGAGTATAATCATCGCGACTGGCCGGGCGACCGTCAGCTCTCCCGCATCGCCCCCGGTAACCCGACCCCGATGAGCGGACCCGACCCGTACGGACGCGAGCGGTTCTGGATCCTGGAAGTCCATCTGGTCAGCCCCGACGGCGGCTTCGGCGGATTCTACGAACGCCTGATCCATCCGGCGACCGCGGAGCCCTAGAGCCGGGGCACGAAAAGCTGCCTCGCGATCGCCGCCCTCAATCTATCGCTCGAAGGTCGATGCGAGATGGAAGCTGGAGCCGCGACCGCACAATCGAGACGGAGCAGGTCGGGACTTGGCGGCACCAAGGCGCTAGGCAACTGCCGGGGAGGGATCGTTGGAAACGGGTCTGGAACGCGTGACACCCCGATCGTCCTCCGAGTGCGACATCCCACCGCCGCGCCAGGGCATATCCAGGCTCGCGCCGCCATATGCGATATTGGTCGCATTGGTGTGCCTGTCGCTGCTGATCTGCGGCGGGCTGCTCGTCTACGGCTCCGGGCGGGGCATGGATCTGACCGACGAGGTTTTCTATCTGGTCTGGACGCGCAATCCCGACGCCTTCGCGTTGATCTACCAGCCGTTCGGCTATCTGTTGCATCCCCTGTTCAGGCTAGTCGGCGGAGACCTTCAGACCTATCGGCTCGCCGGATTTGCCATTGCGGCGACCGCAGGCGCATGTCTCGGCTGCTCGCTCTCCCGGACGAGAGCGAACAGGGCGCTTTTCTCGGTCTACGGCGCGGCATCCGCGCTAACGATCTTCTTCCCGTGGATCATCACCCCGAGCTACAACAGCGCGGCGAATGTCGGCGCGATGCTCGTGATCGCCGGCATCCTCAACGCTTTCGCAAATCGGCCGGCCTTGCGCCTGGCGGGAGCTGTCGCTGCCGCAGCGGGGCTCTGCCTCGCGGCATTCTCGAAGCCGCCCTTGTACGCGCTCGCGCTGGCCGTGATGAGCGCCGCACCGATCGTCGCGAAGCGCGCGCAGGCATTCCGGGTGATGATCGCCGCCCTGCTTCTGGCGGCAGTCCTGATATCCGCATTGCTCCCGCCTGCACAGATCGTCGATCTGGTCGAGAGGATGGAGGCCACCCAGCACATCCTGGCCCTGACCAACACGCCTCTGGCGTTGCCGGCGAAACTGATAAAGGATTGGGGTTCCGTTCCGCCTGCCTTGAGCGGGGCAGTCATCGCGGCGCTCTCGAGCCTCGCGCTCCGCCGGTTCCGCTGGTTCGGATCGCTGGGCTACGTTGCGATTGCGCTGAGCCTTTATCATGTCTGGGATGTCTCGGCGGATGCGCTCGACGGCTACATGCCGGACTTCATCGGCCTCACTTTGGTGACGATAGCGGCTGGCTATGCGGGACTAATGCGCGACCGCCGGGATTTCGGACTGCCGCTCATCGGACTTCTGCTCGCCGCCCCCCTTGCCGTCGCGCTCGGGACTTTCAACAATCAATGGGCCCAGCTCAATTTCAGCATGGCCTTCCCCTTTCTCGCGATCTTCGTGCTCGCTTCGGCCGATCCCGCGACATGGCGGAGGGCCGCCGCCTTGGCCTTGTGCGTTCTCGGTCCCCCCGGCTTGATGCTGCTCGCGGCCTGTTATCCGTACAGCCTGCCGGCCTCGATTTTCGAACAACAGATTGCGGTGGAGCATCCGCTCACCCACGGCTCGATTCTTGTCGATCCGGAGACGGCAGGCTTCGTCCGCTCGGCGGGGAGGCTGGCGCCGGGGACTCTGCTCATCGACCTTTCCGGGACCGGCCCGGGGGTGAACGCCGTGCTGGGTGGCCGAGCCGCTGTGCTCGAATGGTTGAATCCGGCCACGCCAAGCTGGCCGGACGTCGTCTGGTCACGGCTCAGCGCCGAGGAGCGCGAGCGGGCCTGGTTCGTCGGCCCGGTGTGGCCGCTCTTCGATCGCTCGGCCCCGGCCAGGTGGCTTGCCGCGCACCGGGCAGGATATTGCGGCAGGACACTGCCTCCGATCACCGTCTGGGGAGAAGAAAGGATCTTGCAGGTGTGGAGACCGTGCAACCGTCCTGCGAACCACCCGGTCGCGCCCGCCTAGAGCCTCGTGCGACCGCAAGCACGGAATACGTACTGAAATGCTGCGCCCAGCGCCCTCTACGAAGGGCTTGTCCGCGACGGCACTATCTGCAATTGTCTGAGTAATAGGAATCAATATCACGTCCCGACGATACTGGCTGGTGGAACCGGTCCAGGTGGACCTCGCGCGCCTCGACGGGACAGACAGGGCAAGGCACGACATCATGACCCAGACGACACCGACTTCCCCAAAGCCCCTGCGCTCGCGCGCCTGGTTCGACGATCCGACCAATGCCGACATGACCGCTTTGTACCTGGAACGGTACATGAACTTCGGCATTTCGCTCGAGGAATTGCAGTCGGGAAAGCCGATCATCGGGATCGCCCAGACCGGCAGCGATCTCAGCCCCTGCAACCGTCACCATCTCGTGCTGGCGGAGCGGGTGAGGGCCGGGATCATCGAAGGCGGCGGCATCCCCTTCGAATTTCCAGTCCATCCGATCCAGGAGACGGGCAAAAGGCCGACCGCCGGGCTGGACCGCAATCTCGCTTATCTCGGCCTGGTCGAAATCCTCTTCGGCTATCCGATGGACGGAGTGGTGCTGACGATCGGCTGCGACAAGACGACGCCGGCCTGCCTGATGGCGGCTGCGACGGTGAACATTCCGGCGATCGCACTGTCGGTCGGGCCGATGCTCAACGGCTGGTACAAGGGCGAACGCACCGGGTCCGGCACGATCGTGTGGAAGGCGCGCGAGCTGCTCGCGACCGGCGAGATCGACTATCAGGGCTTCATCAAGCTGGTCGCCAGCTCGGCGCCGTCGACCGGCTATTGCAACACGATGGGCACTGCGACGACGATGAACTCCCTGACCGAGGCCCTCGGAATGTCGCTGCCCGGCTCCGCGGCGATTCCAGCGCCCTATCGCGACCGCCAGGAATGCGCCTATCGCACCGGCCGGCAGATCGTCGAAATGGTCCATTCCGACCGCAAGCCATCCGACATCCTCACCTACGAGGCCTTCGTCAACGCGATCCGGATCAACAGCGCGATCGGCGGATCGACCAACGCACCGATCCATCTTGCGGCAATCGCCCGCCATATCGGAGTCGAGCTTCCGATCGACGACTGGCAGCGCCACGGCCGCGACGTGCCCCTGCTCGTCAATTTGCAGCCGGCCGGCGAATATCTCGGCGAGGATTATTTCCGCGCCGGCGGCGTCCCGGCGGTCGCTGCCGAGCTGGCGAAGCAGGGACTGATCCACGAGGATGTACTGACCTGCAACGGCCGCAGTTTTGGCGACAATATCAAGGGCGCGACGATCGAGGACGAGCGGGTCATCCGCCGCTTCGAGACGCCCCTGAAGCCGGCCGCGGGATTTTCTGTATTGCGGGGCAATCTGTTCGACAGCGCGATCATGAAATTGAGCGTGATCTCGCCGCAGTTTCGCGAACGCTATCTGTCCGATCCCGCCGATCCCGGCGCCTTCGAAGGCGCGGTGATCGTGTTCGACGGACCCGAAGATTATCACGCACGGATCGACGATCCCTCGCTCGCGATCGACGACAGGACCCTGCTGGTGATGCGCGGCGCCGGCCCGATCGGCTATCCCGGTGCGGGCGAGGTCGTCAACATGCGCCCGCCAGTCTATCTGATCGAGAACGGAATCCACGAGCTTCCCTGCATCGGCGACGG
>JAQGLD010000207.1 GCA_028293055.1 Alphaproteobacteria bacterium | reverse complement strand
CGATCGCCCGCATCCGGTCCATGACCCGGTCGTTCTGTTCGCGGCTGAGCGTGCGCAGATCACCTTTGGCGATCGCAACCGCGGGAATGATGTTGGTCTTGCCGGTCGCCTGGCCGCGAATCCCGGCATCGTCGAGGCTCGCGGTCGCACCGCCGACGATCAGGCCGACATTGAAGGTGAGATTGGGCTCGGGAAGCTGGGTGCGGAACGCTTCGAGGATGCGCGCGAGCTCGTAGATCGCGCCGTTGCCGGCGCTTTTGCCGAAAATGCCGCTCGAATGGCCGGTCGCCGCGGTCACCCGTATCTCCCACGAGCCCGCGCTGCGTCGAGCGATCGAGCCCATGTCGCGGCCCTGGTCCTGCGCGAGGCCTTCGAAGTCGAGTGCGGCATCGGCGCGCCTGCCGGCCTCGATCAGGTCGCGGCGAGAGATCGCCGTCGGCCGCCCGGCTTCCTCCTCGTCGCCGGTGAGGACGATCTCGATATCAGCATCCTTCAGCGTGCCGGCCGCCTGCATCGCGCGCAGCGCAGCGACGATCACGACCATTCCGCCCTTGTCGTCGCCGGCGCCTGGGCCTTCGGCCTGGTCGCCCTTGCGGACGAAATGCTGGAACGGCGAATCGGCTTCGAACACCGTGTCGAGATGCGCGATCAGCAGCAGGCGCTTGCCCTTGCCGTTGCCGCGATGGGTGGCGACGATATGGCCCGCCCGTGCGACCTCGGTCATCGGCACCCAGCGCACCTCGAAGCCGAGCGGCTCGAGCTCGGCGCGCATAATAGCGCCGACCGCGGTCACCCCCGGCAGGTTGCGCGAGCCGCTATTCTGATTCACCAGCCGCTCGAGCAAGGCGATCGTCCTGTCCTTCTCCTGCTCGACGGTGCGGACGATCCGGCTTTCCGGCGCCGAAAGCTTCGCGGAGGCCATGGCAGGCATCGTCGCTGCGGCAAGGAAGGCGAGGGGAAGGAAGGGCTTCATGGAGACTCCTGTGGCATCGCGACGGCCTTAGCGGCGCCGGCCGGGCCCGGGTAGGGGCGGCGGGCAAGGGCCGTGGGAACGCGTACGCCGCCCGCGCGCTTCTAGCCCGAACCGCCCCGTGCTAGACGGGGTCGCACCGGAGCCGGAGACGCCATGCGCCTGATCATGCTGCTGCCATTGCTCGCGCTGGCGACGCCGGCCTTCGCCCAGGAATGGCGGACGGCGCCGGAATATGACGTGCTCCTCACCAGCTACGACATCGCGCCGCATATTCTCCACCTCAAGGCAGGCGAGCCGGTGCGGCTTCGCTTCGTCAATAACAGCAACCAGCCGCTCAGCTTCGCCGCCGGGGATTTCTTCCGCGCCGCCGAGTTTCGCGGCCGCGACTCGGACATGGTCAAGGGCGGCAGGCTCGAAGTGGCGCCGCTGTCCGAGCGCACGCTCGTTCTGGTGCCGCGCGCCGGCCGCTATGGCGCGCGCAGCGCCAATCTTATCCACCGGCTGCTCGGCATGAGCGGCCGAATCGTCGTCGACTGAGGAGAGCCGCATGGCCAAGGGCAAGAAGGACAAGAAGAGCAAGAGCCGCAAGCAGGGGCTCGAGAGCGTCGGCGTGAAGCTTCCAAAGAAGCTGCGCAAGGCGGGCAGCAAGGCGCTCGAGCTGGCGCGCGAGCCCATGGTCAGCGAGATCGTCGCTGCCGCCTTGCTCTCGGCGGCGGCAGCGCTGCGCGACAACAAGAAGGTCACTCGCGTCGCTTCCGCGGCGGGCGAGGAAGCGCTGGGCGGAGCGATCGAGGCCGGCAAGCAGGCAAGCAAGGTCGGCGATGCCCTGCGAGGACTCGCCTTCGATCTCGCCCGCCGCACGCTCGACAATTGGGACCGGCCGAGCGAACCCAAGGGCGGCGCGAGCGCCGCCGGCAAGGGCAGCCGGCCGGCCCCCAAGGCCGGCGCCGGCGGCTGATTCCGCGCCGGGGTCGGGAGCCCCGACTTATGCCCGTTATCCTCGTTATCCACAGTCGGATTCCGCTTGGACCGAATCGGGCGATGTGACAGCTTTCATGACGTAGCCGGAAGGGATCTTCCCCGACGGCGGAGGCCCGGGAGGGCGGCGTCCAAGCTTCGGCGAGACGCCAGCCGGCCGGGTGGGGCGGTTCTGGAAACCCGTTGAGCTCCGGCTCGGCGCGGTTTTCAAAGCCTCCCGACAGCGCCGGCGCCTTCGGGCATGGGGGCTGCAACTATGCCGGACGGGCAGGGAGAATCGCCTCCAGGTTCGCTCGACAAGGTTCTGGATGGAGCTTGCTTCGTCCGGAACCGAACGGGAGGTCGCCGCGGCTTCGGTTTCGACGATCGCCCGAGGCGAAGGGAAGGGGCTAGCCCCCGGCCCGACGCCTAGCGGCCGGATTTCGGTTCGGTCGTGGCTGGATCGAAGCTCGCTTCGATCCGCGCCGCAGCGGGTGGAGTCCAGGCTTCGGCTCGGACGACAATCGCGAACGGCCCGACGGACCTGGTGCCGGCGGGTTGCAGGGGAAGGAAGCTGCCTCGGCGGCGACCGACTCCGGGTCACGGGCGAGGCTTGCCTCGCACCGAACCAAGGGAATCCGAGGCGCTTTGGCGTTTCCGGAAACCCGCCGGGAAACCACTTTGGCTTCGGCCAAGGCGGCGCCCGCTCCGGTTACGGACGAGCCTGGTCTCGGCCGCGGTCGGAAAAGCCCAGCGAGGGACCGCTTCGCGTCCCGGCGACGGTAGTCCCGACTGGGACAGTGGGGGCTGGTGGCGACACCAGCCCCCATTTTATTGGATCCGGTCGATTGGCGATTCCACAAGGCGGGCTTCTCCAAAGGCGGCGAGTGGAAGGTTAATCCGGTCGCCACCCTGTTCCGCAACGCGCCCTCAACCGCGACCGGCGACACGATCATCCTGGCCAATCGGGAGTGTTCAGTGTCGCTCGGACGAACTTGCATGAGGATCGGAGCCGCGGCCGCCTTGCTGCTTGCAACTCCGCTGATGCTCGGCAGCACCGGTCGGCTGACCAGCCTCGACGCGAGGCTCCTCGCAGCGCAGAATCGCGAGCGAGAAGCTGCCGGCCTGCCGGCCCTGCAATGGGACGATGCTCTGGCTAGCGACGCTGCGGACTGGGGCCGCGAGCTTGCCGAGCGCGGGGACCTCGAACATGCCGCAGACGATCCCGACGACGAGGATCCCCAGGGCGAAAATCTCTGGCTCGGCACTCGCGGCGCCTACACGCCCGAGGAAATGGTCGGCATGTGGGCCGAGGAGAAGAAGGACTTTCGCCCGGGCATCTTTCCGGACAACAGCCGCACCGGCAAGTTCGAGGATGTCGGCCATTACACTCAGCTGATGTGGCGAGCGACCGGGCGGGTCGGTTGCGCGCTTGCCGACGGCCGGCCCTACGAGGTCCTGGTTTGCCGCTATCGCGAGGCCGGCAATGTCGAAGGCGAGCGGCCCTTCTAGAGAATCGTGGATAAGCGGGGATCGAATTCCCGCATTGAAGATGCGAAATCAATCGCCTGGAGCAGCATGCGGGAGTCCCGTCTTACCTTCTTTGCTCCAGGGTTCCGACCTGAATATTCCGGTTGTTGCCAATCCGCTCTCTTGCCCCGATAGTTGCGGCGCGGGGGAGGGTGGATGAGCGCGACCGTCAAGACCGATCATGCTCTGGAGCGGCTGGTCTTCTTCTCGGACGCGGTGTTCGCGATCGCGATCACCCTGCTCGTCATCGAAGTGCATGTGCCCGAGCTGCCCAAGGGATCGCCCGACGCGCTTTATTGGCGCGCGCTCTACGATCTGATTCCAAGCCTGGCCGGCTACTTCATCAGCTTCGCGGTCGTCGGCGTCTTCTGGGTGAGCCACCACCGCGCCTTCTGCCTGGCGTCGCGATACAGTCCGACCATCCTCGGCTGGAACCTGGGGCTTCTCGCCGTCATTGCTTTCATGCCCTTCACGACCGCTTTCTACACCCACAATATGGCGCAGCGTGTTCCGATCCTGGTCTATTGCTTTGCCTTGCTTCTTGCCGGACTGCTCAACATGATCGTCGTGCGCGTCGCGACCGGATCCGCCATGGTGGATCCATCTGCCGATCGGGGGGCGATTGCTTATGCGCGCAAGCGCAGTCTCGCAGTGACGCTCGGTACGCTCAGCGCGCTCGTCCTCAGCTACTTCGAGCCGCGCTATGGCCAGATTGCGCTTGCCTCGATCGGCATCTGGCGCAGGATCATCCTGCGTTACCTGCGCTGATCCGCAGTCGCGACGGCGAGTTCGCCCGTTGGGCGACCGATCGTTACGGGGTCGGGAACCCTCCTCAGCCGCGGGCATTTATCCGCTGCCCGCCTCGACGCGGAGCGCCATTACGGAGGTTCGCCATGCTTCGCAAAAGCCTGAACGTCGTGCTGATTTCGGCCGCCATCATGACCATCGTCGCCTGCAATACGGTCAGCGGCGCCGGCAAGGACATTCAGTCGGCGAGCAACGCCGTCTCCAACGAAATGCACTGAGGCCGAGCATCGGGCGCGGCCTTTTAAGCAAAGCTTCCGAATCCTGGCGACTCAGCGTCGCCAGGACCAGCGCGCGGATTCGTTCGCGTTGGACGCTTCCGGACCGGGGCGCGATCCAGTCCGGTTCGTCCGATCTTTGGTTTCCGGCTCAACTCATTCAGTAAAAAGCATAATCCCCAAACAGGGCTAGGCTCGCCCGGCCGTCGGACTGAGGCAAATATGTCACATTGCTTGCGGGGTTTGGCTTTTTTGTTGTCGGCGTGAAACCATGGGTGCACACCCTCGTTTCCGGTCGGTCTGCAGAGAGGCTAATGTCGCTGTTGATCAGCGGCTGAGGCATTTCGGCAACAAGTGTGGGGATAAGCGTGCTTGCGCGAAAACTCCGCTTACCGTATTGAGTTCTAGTCGTTCCCGTTGGGACGCAAATGAAAGGGGAAAGTTATGCGGAAGCTCGCCATCGCTGTGGCGCTTTCATCCACCTTGCTCGCAACTCCAGCCTTTGCGCGCGATGGCGCCTGGTATATCGGCGGCGAGTTCGGCGCGATGATCGTCGAAGACAGTCATGTTAACAGCAGTACTGCCAACGACGTTTTCGTTCTGAATCATGATTATGGCTTCGACGGCGCTCTGACCGTCGGCTATGATCTCGGTGCCTTCCGGCTCGAAGCCGAAGGCGCGTACAAGAAGGCCGATCTCGACAGCTTCACCAACACGGTGCGCGTCCCAGGCGAAGGTCCTTCCTTCCCTGGTCGTCGTGACAATGCCGGTGGCAGCACGAGCGCTCTGAGCTTCATGGTCAACGGCCTCCTCGATTTCGGGGATGACGATACGGCCGGTGGCATCAGCGGCTTCATCGGCGGTGGTGTCGGTGTTGCGCGGGTCAAGTTCAACAACATGCGTGCCTTCTCGAACCAGGCGCCGTTCCTCGACGATTCCGACAGCCGCTTCGCGTGGCAGGTCGTCGCTGGCGTTCGTCAGGCCATCACCGAGAACATCGATGTGACGGTCAAGTACCGTTTCTTCAATGTCGACAACATCAAGATGGTCGGGTTCAACGGCGCAAGCTACGATACCCGGTTCCGGTCGCACAGCCTTCTCGGCGGTCTGACCTTCAACTTCGGTGGTGTCGCTCCGCCGCCTCCGCCTCCGCCGCCTCCGCCGCCGCCGCCGCCTCCGCCGCCGCCGCCGCCGCCGCCGCCTCCTCCGCCTCCTCCGCCTCCCACGATCCCTGGGCCGTTCATGGTCTTCTTCGATTGGGATAAGTCGGACATCACTCCGCAGGCTGCGGCGATCCTGGACAATGCGGCTGCTGCATATCAGCAGACCGGCCAGGCTCAGGTCATGCTCGCCGGTCACGCCGACCGTTCGGGTTCTGACCAGTACAATGTGGGCCTCTCGCAGCGTCGTGCCGACTCTGTGAAGGCGTACCTTGCTGGCCACGGCATCCCCGATGGCGTCATCACGACCCAGGCGTTTGGCGAAAGCAAGCCGCTGGTCGAGACCGCCGACGGTGTGCGCGAGCCGCAGAACCGCCGCGTGGAGATCACCTTCGGTCCGGGTTCGGGCTGGTAAGACGATCTCGCTTCCGCCTCGGCGGAAAGCGCTTCGAATAGAGGGGGTCGGTCTTCGGACCGGCCCCTTCTTTTTTGCGTGCGCCACCCGAACGCCGCAGTGCGGGCGAAAGAGCTTGTCGGTCCGAACGGCCAGGGGCTAAGCCGCCGCCAGCCCATCTGAAGCAGCGTGCGACGACGTCGCGCTGCTTCAGGCTCTAATGTCGCGTCGCTTGCGCCGAACCTTTGTTCGCATGCGGGTACGATGCTCTGGTCGGGGGATTGAATGCGCATTGCGATGATCGGCACTGGATATGTCGGACTGGTGTCGGGTGCCTGTTTCTCCGACTTCGGCCACGACGTGGTCTGCGTCGACAAGGACGAATCGAAGATCGAGGCGCTCCGCAACGGCGTGATGCCGATCTTCGAACCAGGGCTCGACCGGCTGGTCGCGAGCAATGTGCGCGGCGGCCGGCTTTGCTTCACCACAGATCTTCCGACCGCAGTGGCCGATGCCGATGCCGTGTTCATCGCGGTCGGGACCCCGTCGCGCCGCGGCGACGGTCACGCGGACCTGTCCTACGTGTTCGGGGCGACCGAGGAGATCGCCCGTGCGCTGCGAAAGCCGGCGGTCGTGGTCACCAAGTCGACCGTGCCGGTCGGCACCGGCGACGAGGTCGAGCGGATCATCCGCGAGACCGCGCCCGACGCCGTCGCCTGGGTGGTCTCCAACCCCGAATTCCTCCGCGAGGGCGCTGCTATCGAGGATTTCAAGCGACCCGACCGGATCGTTCTCGGCACCGAAAATGCCGAGGCGGAAGAAGTGATGCGGGAAATCTACCGCCCGCTCTATCTCAACAAGGCTCCCTTGTTGTTCACCAGCCGGCGCACCGCCGAGCTGATTAAATATGCGGCCAATGCCTTCCTCGCGACCAAGATCACGTTCATCAACGAGATCGCCGATCTGTGCGAGGCGGTCGGCGCAGAGGTCCAGGACGTCGCTCGCGGAATTGGCCTCGACAATCGCATCGGCGGCAAATTCCTCCACGCCGGCCCAGGCTATGGGGGCTCCTGCTTTCCCAAGGACACGCTGGCCTTGCTCAAGACCGCGGAGGATCATCAGGCGCCGCTGCGGATCGTGGAATCGGTGGTGAAGGTCAACGACACGCGCAAGCGCGCGATGGGCAGGAAGGTCGTCCAGGCGCTCGGCGGCGAGGCGCGCGGCCGTACAGTCGCCCTGCTCGGTCTCACCTTCAAGCCCAATACGGATGACATGCGCGACGCACCATCGCTCAGCATCGTTCGCGCGCTCCAGGATGCCGGGGCGAATGTCCGCGGGTACGATCCGGAAGGGATCGATCAGGCGAGGCCGATGATGCCGGGAGTGGATTTCTTCGACAATCCGTATCTCGCGGCCGAACAAGCCGATGCGGTGGTGCTGGTCACCGAATGGGACGAGCTTCGCGCGCTGGACCTCAGGCGGCTGGCGCGGACGATGGCGCAGCCGCTTTTCGTCGACCTTCGCAACGTCTATCCCCCCGAAGATGTCGAGGAAGCCGGACTTCGCTGGTTCGGAATCGGAAGACCCGCCCGCGCATAGAATCACCAAGCGGCTGGGCCGAATGCTGGGAGAAAGACATGAAAGCCGCTTCGTTTCCCCTTATGGCCGCCTTGTTTCTTGCTAGCCTTGGCTGCACGACGACTCCGGCGCCACAGGGCGCGGATGGGGCCCGCGCCGAGATACGCGACGCGGGCGGACGGATCGTCGCAGCGGCCGCGTTGCGCGATGAAGGCGGATCGATCCGAGTCCATGTCGATTCTGCCGGACTGGCCGCCGGCACGTACGGCATTCATGTCCACGCGACCGGTCTGTGCGAGGCGCCGGGCTTCACCACCGCTGGCACGCACTGGAATCCGAGCGGGCGCCAGCATGGCCGCGACAACCCGCAGGGCGCGCATATGGGCGATTTGCCCAATCTCGTCGTCGATGCCTCCGGCCATGGCAGCGTCGATTATGCGATCGGAGAGGCGTCGCTTCGCGGCGGCGCCAATCCCTTGCTCGACGCGGACGGCGCCGCGATCGTCGTTCACGCCCAGGCCGACGACTACCGCACCGATCCGTCCGGCAATTCGGGCCCGCGAATTGCCTGCGGAATCCTGTCGCGCGGCTGAGCCCGCGGCAGGCGACGTGACCGTCCGGATCCTCTTCGTCTGCCTCGGCAATATCTGCCGTTCGCCGCTCGCCGAGGCTGCTTTGCGTGCCGAGGCGGAGCGCCTCGGCCTCGATGTCGAGGTCGATTCGGCGGGCACTGGGGACTGGCATGTCGGCCAGCCGCCCGATCGCCGGGCGATCGCGGCCGCGAGGCGCAACGGTGCCGACATAGCGCGGTTTCGGGCTCGCCTGGTCGAGGCGAGGGATTTCGACCGCTTCGACCATATCGTCGCGCTCGACCGCGACAATCTTGCCGGGTTGAAACGGATCCAGCCTGCGGGAAGCCGGGCAAGGCTGTCGCTGCTGCTGGACCATGTCGAGGGCCGCGAGGGCGAAGCTGTCGCCGACCCTTATTATGGCGAGGAGTCGGATTTCGACACGGCCTGGAACGATGTCGTCGACGGCGCCCGGGCGCTGGCGAACAGGATCGCCGCGCGGTGAGCGGGTTCGCTCGCCGGGTCGCCGGTTTGACCGGCGTCGCCGAAGAGCGGCTGGAGCGGATTGCCGGCGGCGATCTCTCGGAAATCCTGCTCGTGCCGCGGCCAGACGGCTCGGCCGTCGTCGCCAAGGGCGGCGCGGCGGTCGCAACCGAGGCGGCAATGCTTCGTGCCTTGCTCGGCGCCGGCATCCCGGCGCCGCGGGTCGAGGCCGAATATGACAGGGTCCTGATCCTCGAGCGCATCGTCAACGATGCCGTGTTCAGCCCCGCGGCGTGGAGCAGCATCGGCTCCGCGTTGCGCAAGCTGCACGCGATGGGAGACGAACATTATGGCTGGCCGGTCAATTATCGGCTCGGAACTGTCGAGCTCGACAACCGCCAGCGCTGCGGCTGGCCGACCTGGTGGGGCGAGCAGCGCTTGCTCAACACCGCCGCAGTGCTCGACCGTCCGTGGCGCGAGCGGGTCGAGCGGCTCGTCGCCACGCTAGCCGACCGGCTCCCGGTCGATCCGCCCGCGGCCTGGCTCCATGGCGACCTGTGGAGCGGCAACATCCTGGTCTCGGGAGGCCAGCTTGCTGCACTGATCGATCCAGCCTGCTATTTCGGCCATTGCGAGGTCGATCTGGCGATGCTGAGCCTGTTCGACACTCCGCCGCCCGAATTCTGGGAGGCCTATTCGACCGAGCCTGGCTGGGAAGACCGCCGCCCCATCTACCAGCTCTTCCCCGCCCTGGTTCACCTTCGGCTGTTCGGAGCCACCTATGCCGGAATGGTCGATCGGCTGCTCAAAGCCGCCGGGGCCTGACCCTCAATCGAGCGAATAGCGCTCTACCAAAGTGTAGATCGGCCCGTCCGGGGTCAGGTCGCTCTCGTACAGGCAGAAGTCGCGGACGGTGAACCTCTCGCTCGTGACTCCGCCCGAATTTTCGAGCGCGGAGGTGATCGGGCCGGAGCCGCGGCCCAGCCGGGCTATGGTGATGTGCGGTAGAAAGGTTCTCCGGTCGGGCGCGATTCCGGCCAGCAGACAGGCCTGGTCGACCTTCTTGTGAAGCGCGCGGAGCGATTCGTGCGGTGTGGCGCCCACCCACAGGGTCACCGGTTCGCCGCGGCGGTCGAAGACGTGCATGCCGTCGAGCGCGATCTCGAAGGCGGGATGATGGATGGAGCCGAGTGCGGCGTGCACATCGCTGGCAAGATGCCGGTCGACTTCGCCGATGAAGCGCAGGGTGAGATGGATCTGATCGTCGCTCAGCCAGCGCGCGCCTGAGACGCCGCCCATCAGGCCGATCAGGCGTTCGCGGATCGCGCGGGGCGGGCGGATGGCGACGAACAGGCGGTGCATTGCGTAGACGTAACGAGAGACGAGGCCTGGCGGCACCGCTTTTGCTTGAATGTTCCGGCCATGGCCCCGATATTGCGGAGACCGGCGGACTTTGCCGGCAAAGGAGAGATTTTCATGGCTAACGGTTTCGACCCTCGCCTGAACCTGGCGGCCGATCCGTCCGTCGCGGCTGGTGCGAGAGGCGTCGCAGTGGATGCGGGGCTGCGGTCCTACATGCTGTCGGTCTACAATTACATGACGTCCGGGGTGCTGCTCACCGGAATCGTCGCATTGCTCATGGTTCAGAGCGGAGCGGTCTATTCGCTGTTCGACCCGGCCACCGGTCGCGCCTCGCCGCTGGCCTGGATCGTGATGCTCGCGCCGCTCGGCCTGGTCTTCTGGCTGAGCTTCGGCATCAACCGGATGTCATCGACCACGGCCAAGGCCGTCTTCTGGCTCTACGCCGCTTTGCTCGGAGCGTCTCTGTCGACGGTGCTTCTGGTCTACACCGCCTCGTCGGTCGCATCGACCTTCTTCGCGACCGCCGCGGGCTTCGCAAGCCTCAGCCTGTGGGGCTACACGACCAAGCGCGACCTGAGCGGCATGGGCAGTTTCCTGCTGATCGGCCTGGTCGGCCTGCTCGTGGCAATGGTCATCAACATGTTCATTCCGAGCGGCCCGATGGGCTTCGCGATCAGCGTGATCGGAGTGCTGCTCTTCGCCGGCCTTACCGCCTACGACACGCAGACGATCAAGAGCATCTACTTCACCGTCCGCGGCGACAGCGAGCTGGCGGCGAAGAGCGCGGTGATGGGTGCGCTCAAGCTCTATCTCGACTTCATCAACATGTTCATGTTCCTGCTGCGATTGTTCGGCGATCGCCGCTGAGTCCAGCTTCGGTACGGAAATCGGGGAGGGCCCGGCAGCGATGCCGGGCCCTTTCTTTTTTGCCGCCCGTCGCCATGCTATGAGACCAGACAGGGAGGCGCTGGATGAATCTCAACCTGCTTTGGGCTGCTTTGGTCGGGGCGCTGCTTGGCTCGCTAGCCGACTGGCTGTTCGCCGGCGTGATCTTCCATGATCGCTACCAGCTTACTCCCGATACGTGGCGAAGCGGCAGCGACGAACGGATGCGGATCGCCGCGGCACAGGCGCTGTGCCTGGTCAGCTCCGCGGGCTTCGTCCTGCTCGCCTGGAAGACGCACCAGACCGATTTGCGCGGCGCGCTCAAGCTCGCGGCGATGATCTGGCTGATCGCTCCGCTGCCTATGCTGATCGCCAATGCGATGTTCATTCGCGTCGACCATCGCGTCACCGCGAGCCACGCCGCGGGCTGGCTCGCGAAGCTGCTCCTCATCGCCGCAGCGACCGCCTGGTTCCTGAAGTGACTGGATAGGGCTCCCGTCATCCCGGCGAAGGCCGGAACTCGCGGAGACACGCTATGGCCTCAGGAGACGCTTGCGCCGGGAGTCCTGCGCCTCATGCCACCGAGATCCCGGCCTGCGCCGGGATGACGACCGCGTCGATTATCCTTCAGCCGCTTTCTTCGCCGCGATCAGCGCGTCGTCTATCTCGCGAGCCCTGACCGCCGCCGGCCGGCTGCCGATCCGCCCGAAATAGTCCTCGAAGGCTGGGCGTTTGTCGATCGAGCCGAACATCATTCCCCAGCCGATCTGCGATCCGACATAGACATCGGCGGCGGTGAACTGCGCGCCGCAGATATAGGGCCCCTTGGAGACGGCGGTTTCGAGCGTGTCGATCGTGTCCTCGAAGCTGCCATAGCCGGCCATCATCTTCTTGTCCGGCGGGGCAAGCAGGCCGAGTGACTTGGCGGTGACCGCAGCCTCGACCGGGCCGGCGGCGAAGAACAGCCAGCGATAATAAGGTCCGCGGAGCGGGTCGCCCGGCGGCGGGGCAAGGCCGGAATCAGGAAAGGCATCGGCGAGATAGGCGCAGATCGCGGCACCTTCCGTGACCACCGTGTCGCCGTGCTTGATCGCCGGGACCTTGCCCATCGGGTTGATCGCCAGATAGTCCGGCCCCTTCATGTCGGCGGCATATTCGAGCACCACCGTCTCGTAGGGCTGGCCGATCTCCTCCAGCATCCAGCGCGTGATCCGTCCACGCGACATCGGGTTGGTGTAGAAGGTGAGTGAGTCTGTCATGGCGATCCTCCCTGGTCCTAGGAGAACATAACAGAAAC
>JAQGLD010000187.1 GCA_028293055.1 Alphaproteobacteria bacterium | reverse complement strand
GAGCTCGATGAGCTCCTCGTCGTCGACCTGGTCGACCTTGTTCATGTAGACGACGATCGAGGGAACGCCGACCTGGCGGGCGAGCAGGATGTGCTCCTTGGTCTGCGGCATCGGGCCATCGGCGGCCGACACGACCAGGATCGCGCCGTCCATCTGCGCTGCGCCGGTGATCATGTTCTTCACATAATCGGCGTGACCCGGGCAATCGACGTGGGCGTAGTGGCGAGCCTCGGTCTCATACTCGACGTGCGCCGTCGAGATGGTGATTCCGCGCTCGCGCTCCTCCGGAGCCTTATCGATGTTCGCGTAGCTGGTGTAGGTGGCGCCGCCGGTCTCGGCGAGAACCTTGGTGATCGCCGCCGTCAGCGACGTCTTGCCATGGTCGACATGGCCGATGGTGCCGATGTTGCAGTGCGGCTTGTTCCGCTGAAATTTAGCTTTCGCCATTTTCCTAAACCCTCGTGTTTCTGTTTAGATTCAAATTCTCAGGCTGCTCAAGCGAGCTTTGCCTTGACCTCTTCGGCGACGTTCGCAGGCACTTCCTCATAATGGGAGAATTGCATGCTGTACTGGGCCCGACCCTGACTGAAGGACCGTAGCTCATTAACGTAGCCGAACATATTGGCAAGCGGGACCATCGCTTCAACCACCTGCGCGTTGCCGCGGCTGTCGGTGCCCTGGATCTGGCCGCGCCGGCTGTTGAGATCGCCGATGACATCGCCGAGATAATCCTCGGGAGTGACCACCTCGACCTTCATGATCGGCTCGAGCAGCTTGATCCCCGCCTTGCGGGCACCTTCGCGCATCGCGCCGCGGCCGGTGATCTCGAACGCCAGAGCCGACGAATCGACATCATGATACTTGCCGTCGAGCAGGCGGATGTTGAAGTCGATGATCGGGAAGCCGATCAGGGAACCGCCCTCCGCAGTCTCGCGCATGCCCTTCTCGACCGACGGGATATATTCGCGCGGAATGTTGCCGCCCTTGATCTCGTCGAGGAACTGGATGCCCGATCCGCGCTCGCCCGGCTCGAGGGCGACCTTGACCTCGCCGAACTGACCTGAGCCGCCCGACTGCTTCTTGTGGGTGTAGACCAGCTCGACCGCTTTCGCGAGCGACTCGCGATAGGCGACCTGGGGAGCGCCAACCGCGGCCTCGACCTTGAACTCGCGCTTCATGCGATCGACGAGGATCTCGAGGTGGAGCTCGCCCATCCCCTTGATGATCGTCTGGCCCGATTCCTGGTCCGAAGTCACCCGGAAGCTTGGATCTTCCTGCGCCAGGCGATGAAGGGCGACGCCCATCTTCTCCTGGTCGGCCTTCGTCTTGGGTTCCACCGCGACCTCGATGACGGGGTCCGGAAACTCCATCCGCTCGAGGATGATCGGCGCGTTCGAAGCGCACAGGGTATCCCCGGTGGTGGTGTCCTTGAGGCCGACGAGAGCGACGATGTCGCCCGCAAAGGCTTCCTTGATATCCTCGCGGTCATTGGCATGCATGAGCAGCATGCGGCCGACCTTTTCCTTCTTGTCCTTGACCGAATTCATCACCAGCGAGGCGCTGTCCAGCTTGCCCGAATAGATGCGGGCGAAGGTCAGCGTGCCGACGAACGGATCGGTCATGATCTTGAAGGCGAGAGCGGCGAATGGCGCCTCGTCGCTGGCTTCGCGCTCGTCGACGGTCACGCCGTCGAGCTTGAGGCCCTGGATCGCCGGAACATCGAGCGGGCTCGGCAGATAGTCGACGACTGCGTCGAGCATCGGCTGGACGCCCTTGTTCTTGAACGCCGATCCGCACAGCACTGGCACGAACGAGAAGTTGAGCGTGCCCTTGCGGATCAGGCGCTTCAGCGTCGCGACATCGGGCTCGTCGCCGCCGAGATAGGCCTCCATGACCTCGTCGTCCTGCTCGACAGCCATCTCGACCAGCTCCTGGCGGGCGACTGCGGCGGCATCGGCGAGATCGGCCGGGATGTCCTGATATTCGAACTTGGCGCCGAGGCTCTCCTCGAGCCAGATGATCGCACGATTCTCGACCAGATCGACGAGACCGATGAAATCGCTCTCGAGGCCGATCGGGAGATAGAGGACCATCGGACGCGCGCCCAGGCGGTCCTTGATCATCTGCACGCACATGTCGAAATTGGCGCCGGTGCGGTCGAGCTTGTTGACGAAGCACATCCGCGGGACATTGTACTTGTCGGCCTGGCGCCAGACGGTCTCGGATTGCGGCTCGACTCCGGCGACTCCGTCGAAAACGGCGACCGCGCCGTCAAGGACTCGCAGCGAACGCTCGACCTCGATGGTGAAATCCACGTGGCCGGGGGTGTCGATGATGTTGATCCGGTGATCGTTCCAGAAGCACGTCGTCGCGGCCGACGTGATCGTGATCCCGCGCTCCTGCTCCTGCTCCATCCAGTCCATCGTCGCGGTGCCCTCGTGGACCTCGCCGATCTTGTAGGACTTGCCGGTATAATAAAGAATGCGCTCGGTCGTCGTCGTCTTGCCGGCATCGATGTGCGCCATGATGCCGATGTTACGATATTTGTCGAGCGGATGGCTGCGGGCCATGATCTTGAACTCCGATGCCGGGAGACGGACCCTGGTCCGCTCCCGGCGATATGGGGATTAGCAGAGACGCTTCAACGCGCCGCGATTACCAGCGGTAATGCGAGAAGGCGCGGTTCGCTTCGGCCATGCGATGCGTGTCTTCACGCTTCTTGACCGCATTGCCGCGATTGTTCGACGCATCCAGCAGCTCGCCCGACAGGCGGGCCGCCATGGTGCTTTCCGAACGCGAACGCGCGGCCGAGATCAGCCAGCGGATGGCCAAAGCCTGCGAACGATCGGGACGAACCTCGACCGGCACCTGATAGGTGGCACCGCCGACGCGGCGGCTGCGGACTTCGATGCCCGGCTTCACGTTGTTCAGCGCGTCATGGAACACGCCGATCGGCTCGCGCTTGGCGCGGGCTTCGACGGTTTCCAGAGCACCGTAGACGATGCCTTCGGCGGTGGACTTCTTACCGTCGAGCATGACGGAGTTCATGAACTTCGAGAGAATGACATCTCCGAACTTCGGATCGGGGAGAATTTCGCGCTTCTCTGGGCGACGACGACGTGCCATTTTCTTCTATCCTTACTTCGGACGCTTCGCGCCGTACTTCGAACGGCTCTGCTTGCGGTCCTTGACGCCCTGTGTGTCGAGCACGCCGCGCAGGACGTGGTAACGCACACCGGGAAGATCGCGAACACGGCCGCCGCGGATCAGGACCACCGAGTGCTCCTGAAGATTATGGCCTTCGCCCGGGATGTAGCTGATCACTTCGCGGCTGTTGGTCAGGCGAACCTTCGCAAACTTGCGCAGCGCCGAGTTCGGCTTCTTCGGGGTCGTCGTATAGACACGTGTGCAATCGCCGCGCTTCTGCGGGTTCGCCTCCATGGCGGGAACTTTCGTTCGCTCTTTCTGCGGCTCGCGACCCTTGCGGATCAGCTGATTGATCGTTGGCATGAAGCCCTTCACCTCTAAGGAGTTACTTTACCGATGCCCGAATCGCCTTTTCGCGTGCCCGAAAACCGGACCAGCGGAAATGCACAAAGACCCCGGCGGTCTGAACCGACCTCCCGGGCCTTCTCACGCGTCAGCAATGTTCAAGCTCAGCCCGCAGACGCAAACCGCCCACGAGCAGGGCGCGCCTATAGGGCAGGAGTCGGAACGGGTCAACGGGACTCTTGGGCGGGAACCGGCGTTGTCGGCGACGGTTCCTCGATCCTGAAGAGAGGATCCGCTCATGCCCCGCCTGATCATCATGCTCGCCTTGCTGTCAACCGCCGGCACCGCGTCGGCCGCCAGCTTCGACTGCGCCAAGGCCGCGCAGCAGGACGAACGTACGGTCTGCCGCGTCCGCACCCTGAACGACCGCGACGTCCGCATGGCGACGCTCTACGCGCTCGACCTGCGCTTCGTGCCGATGGGGGGCCGCGACGTACTGAAGCGCGATCAAGCGAAGTGGCTCGCGAATCGGCGGACGTGCCGGGGGAATGTGGTGTGCCTGGGGCAGGCTTATGACCGGCGGATCTCGGCGCTGCAGGCGATCATCGATACGCGGGTGTATCCGCACGGGCCGTTTTGAGCGGCGCTATGGAGTTGGTGAACACTCCGCCGCTAAAACCGGCCGAGGCGTTCCTCTCCAAAGCGCGGCGGAGCGTATGGTGTATGCTTCGCTTCCCGTAGAACGAATCAATACCAACAAGAAGTCACGATCGGACCTTAGCTGGCGATGCGCAATCCGGCTCGCCGGTAGCGTTCGCCGCGCCTCACGCCCGTGCACTAGCCGCTTTATCGAAATCTGCGTGTCGAAGCGGCCGTGACCAGCAAGTCTTCATCGCCGCTCATGTCGGTATAAGCGACGGTCTTCACTCGTCCAATCGCAACGATATCGCTGCATCCCCAATCCACAACAGGGCCTTCTTCAGCAGCAGAATCTGCACTTTCGCGAAACAGCAGGAGCGCCGTTAGCGCGCTGATGTGCTTCGGAGACATGGCGTTAGGCTAATGGGCGGAAGGCTGATCGGCCAGCCAAAGTTCGTCATCCCGATGAAAATCGGGATCCAGACACGCAACGACGAGGCCTACGCGCCGGCAGCCCGGTATATCATCTCCCCCTCAGCGCGTCTGGATCCCGATTTTCATCGGGATGACGAAAAACGGGATAGGTTACGCCGGTCACCCGATTGCCTTGAAAGGACAGGCGCCCCTCTGTTCGTTGCGTTCGCGATCCAGTCCAATCCTGTGGCCGTGATCTTCAGCATCGCCCCGCTCACGGCCCCTGCTTCGCCTGCGGCTTTATATATATCGCCCGAATCGCGGGCCAGCGGGTGCGCAGTTCGGTCTCCGCCTCGGCGATCATTGCCTCGATCCGGCCCACCGGCACCGCATCGACGAAATCGACCGACAAGCCCAGGAAGATGTTCTCCGGCCCGATATGGACGGTGGTGATCTCGTTGATCCCGCTGACCTCGGGCCGGCCGTCGATCGCCGCATAGACCGCCTTCACCATCACCGGATCGGCCGCCTCGCCGATCAGCAAATCCTTCGATTCGCGCGCGAGCACGAACGCCACGCCCGCCAGCGCCAGACCGATCACGACCGAAGCGACGCCGTCCCAGCGCGGATCGCCGGTCGTCACGCTCAATGTGATGCCGATCGCCGCGACGACCAGGCCGAACATCGCGGCCGAATCCTCGAACAGGACGATGAAGGTCGCGGGATCCTTCGACCGGCGTATTGCCAGCCACCAGCCCAGAT
>JAQGLD010000162.1 GCA_028293055.1 Alphaproteobacteria bacterium | reverse complement strand
ATCGGCCTGGTCGAGGTCGACGCCGTCGACGGCACCAACGACACCGAGGCGAACAATTCGCCGTTCAGCGCAGCGATCGATGTGGCGCCCGCGGTCAATCCGCGCGCCACTGCGATCGCGGTCAACCGGGCCGGCGGAGTCACCCGTGCGATCGTCGCTCCGGCGACGGCGCGAAGCATCTTCGCCGGCCAGGGCGCGGTGATCGACCTCGGCGCCGACATGAACCCGATCACCCGGGCGCGGGCGTTCCAGTTCGTCGAGCTGGGCGAGACAGGCGCGCGCGACGCCGGCGGCAGCCGCGCATCGGCCCATGTCCTGTTCCGCAACGCGTTGCGCGAGGCGCGCGACCTCGGCCGCTTCTCCGGCATTCCCGCCGGTCCTTCGGGCCGGCGTCCGTCCGGCGCCAACGACCAGCGCGACCTCGGCCTCGAGGACCAGCCCGACAACCGGCTACTCGGCGCCAGCGCCAACCGGCCGCAGGACGTGCTGCTCACCCGTTTCGACGCCGCGGCTTTGGTGCCCGTGCTACAGGGTCGCCAATATCTCCTCGTCCACGTCGAGCGAGCGAGCGACATCCTCCAGGTGATCGCGCTGAAGCGCGAATTCCCGGCGCTCAAGCTGGTCATCGTCGGCGCCGCCGAAGGCTGGACGGTTGCGCGCGAGATCGCCGCCTCGGGAATCCCGGTGATCGCTTCGGCCCTCACCGACCTGCCCAATACGTTCGAGCAGGTCGCCTCGACCCAGTCCAATGTCGGGCGGATGAAGGCGGCGGGTGTCGCGGTCTCGATCGGAATGATCGACGACGAGGAAGCGCGCTACGTCAAGCTCGAGAAGCAATATGCCGGCAATCTCGTCGCGATCGGCCGGCTTCCCGGAGCGACCGGCCTGAGCTGGGCGCAGGCTTTCGCAGCGATCACCTCCGCCCCGGCCGAAGCGATCGGCATGGGCGAAGAGATCGGCTCGCTTCGCCCCGGCCGCCGCGCCGATGTCGTGGTCTGGGACGGCGATCCGCTCGAAAATGCGTCGGTGCCGCAGATGGTGCTGATCGACGGGGTCCAGCAGAGGCTCGACAATCACCAGACCCGGCTACGCGACCGTTACCGCACCCCCGGAGAAGGCCAGCTTCCCAAGGCGTACGAGCATTGATCGGGCTCGCCAGTCTCGCGCTGGCGACCCTCGCCTTCGTCGGATCGCATTTCGCGTTGTCGCATACGCTGCGGCTGCGACTTATCCGAGACCTCGGCGAGGCGGGATTCACGCTCCTTTACTCGATCGTCGCCTTCGTCACCCTGGGCTGGATGATCTTCGCCTGGCGAAGCCTGGACGGCGATGTGCCGGTATGGATCGCTCCCGGCTGGTGGTGGCCCGTCGCATCTTTGCTGATGCTGCTCGCCTCGATCCTCCTCGTCGGTTCGCTGCGCGGAAATCCGGCTTTTCCGCACCCGGGCGCCCGGCAGAAGAAGATCGGCCCGGCGACGGGCGTGTTTGCGATCACCCGCCACCCGATGAACATCAGCTTCGCTTTGTGGGCGGCGGTCCATCTCTCCTTGTGGTGGACGACCCGCAACCTGATCGTCGCGGGCGGTATCCTGGTTCTCGCCATTGCGGGTTCGTTCGGCCAGGACCGCAAGAAGGAATCGTCGGTAGGCCAGGCCTGGCGCGACTGGGAGGGGCGGCCCTCGTTCATGCCCTTCGCCGCATTGGTCTCCGGCCGGGCGAAAAGGAGCGCCGCCGCGCCGGGCTGGATCGCAATCCTCGGCGGCCTCGCTCTCTGGCTGGCAGTGGTCACCTTCCACGCTCCGACCGTCTCCCCGATCGTCTGGGTTTGGCAGAGCGCGAGCTAGGGTCGGTTTCGACCGGAGGGCGCCGAGCTCAAATACGACCCGTTCATCCTGAGCAGGGACCGAGCTTGTCGAGGGCCAGTATCGAAGGAGGCAGATAGTCTGGGCGGTCCTTCGATACATTCCATCAGCCGCCACCCCCCTCGACATCCTTCAGAAATCGCACCAGCCCCGTAAAATATCGCTCCTGATCGTCATACATCGCCATATGGCTGCCATCGGGACAGAGCAGGAAGCGGCCGTGGGGCAGTCGGCCGGCCATCGCCTCCATCCATTTCGGGTCCATCGTGTCATGGCCTGCGGCGATGACCAAAGTCGGCACGGTGATGCGATGCAGGTCGCGGCTTCGGTCCCAGTCGAGCAGCAGGCCGCTCGCGCCGAGCTCGCTCGGGCCCTGCATCAGCGTGTAGAGTGGCTGGTTGAGGTGAGCGAAGGCGCGAACCACCGGCTCGGGCCAGTTGGCGCTCGGCCGGCGCAGGAAATGCTGCTCATAATGCATCGGCATCAATGTCTGCATGTAGCGCGGGTCGGAGGTCTGGCCCTTGGCCTCGAGCTCCTGGACCAGGGCCAGCTGCTTCGGGTCCATCGCCGGCATCAGCACCTTTTTGGCATAATCGTTATACGCCGGGACCGAATCCATCATGTTGGAGATGACCAGGCATTTCAGATTCTGCTGGTATCTGAGCGCATATTCGATCGCGAGGATTCCGCCCCAGCTGTGGCCGAGCAGACAGAAATTGCTGCGATCGAGCCCGAGCGCCTTGCGCACCTGCTCGACCTCGTCGACGAAGCGCTCGACCGTCCACAGGCTCGTGTCGGTCGGCTGGTCGCTATAGGCCGAGCCGAGTTGGTCGTAATAAACATATTCGATCCCCTCGGCCGGCAGGAAGCTGTCGAAAGCCTCGAAATATTCGTGAGTCGAAGCCGGGCCGCCGTGCAGCAGGAGCAGCTTGAGCTTCGGATTGTTGCCGACCCGCTTGGTCCACACCCGGAACTTGCCCTTGGGAGTGTCGATGTCGACCATCCGGACTCCGCCGCTCCATGCGTCGGAATGGCCGGCGCGCTCGTAATAGGCTGGCGGCGGAGCGGCCGCAGAAGCCGCAAGGGCGGAACCACTCCACAGCATCAACCCGGCGACAATCAGGAAAAGACGCTTCATCCCGTGCTCCCCCCTGGACTACAGGGAAGAGGATGCATTCGGATGCGCGGCGGATCAATCGGGCCGGTAGAGTTTCGAAATGGTTGCGCGACACTCCGGTCAGCGCGCCAGCGGCGGAGTCAGAGCCGCATCGCGCAGGCCGCGCCAGACTCGCAGCGCCTGCACGGTCTCCGGGACATCGTGGACCCGCAGCAGCTGCGCGCCCTGCTCGGCACCCTTCAGCGCGAAGGCGAGCGAGCCGGCGAGCCTCTGCTCGGGCGGCTCCTCGGCGGAGAGCGCTCCGATCGTCCGCTTGCGGCTGGCGCCGAGCATGATCGGGCAGCCGAGGCCGTGGAGCATGGCCAGGCCGTTGATCAGCTGGAGGTTGTGCTGGACGGTCTTGCCGAAGCCGATTCCCGGATCGACGATGATTCGGTCGCGGGCGATTCCCGCTGCCTCGGCCGAAGCGATCCTCGCTTCGAGCCAGTCGTAGACTGCGAGCGCCACCGGCCGATCATAGCAGGGCGCCTTCTGCATCGTTTCGGGCTCGCCCTGATGGTGCATCAGCACGACCGGGCAGCGGGCCCTGGCAACCACTTCGAGCGCGCGCGGATCGTAGGTCAGGGCCGAAACGTCGTTGATGAGGCAGGCTCCGGCAGCGAGCGCTGCTTCCATCACGCTCGCCTTGCGGGTGTCGACCGAAATTGCATTGCCCGATCCGGCCAG
The DNA here is from genome assembly GCA_028293055.1 of Alphaproteobacteria bacterium. Lineage (GTDB taxonomy): Bacteria > Pseudomonadota > Alphaproteobacteria > Sphingomonadales > Sphingomonadaceae > Allosphingosinicella. The sequence goes on along the minus strand of JAQGLD010000162.1, from coordinate 6,392 downwards.
GCGCAGGATCGCCGGGACGACACGGTCGGTTTCGTCGCCCTCCCAGACCGGTTTCGCGCCCGGGCGAGTCGATTCGCCGCCAATGTCGACGATCGCTGCGCCGGCGGCGGCCATCGCGAATCCCGCATCGGCCGCCGCCCCCGAATCGGCGAAGCGGCCGCCGTCCGAGAAGCTGTCCGGGGTGATGTTGACGATTCCGACGACCTGTGGCTGGTCGAGCCGGACAGTGCGCGCGCCCAGAGCCAAAGGAGGGCGGGGCGCGACCAGATTGCGCCACTGCGCCTGCGCTTCATCGCCGAGCGAGGCGAGCTTCGCTTCGATCGCCTCGACCGCAATGAGCTCGAGGCTGGAGACATTGTCGCTCCAGCGGGTCAGCTCGATTGCCGAGAACCAGGTCAGGCCGCCGGCAAGTCGGGCGACCTTGCCGTCGAGGCCGAACGGGGCATCGACGAAGGCGGTGGGTCGGAGATAGAGGCGTTCGGTCATCCGTCCGGCCTAGACTTAAACAGGCTCGGGTGGAATCGGGCGAGAAGCGGAAATCTCCGCAGGCCGGAATAAGACCGTCGATACTGCAGCCGGGAGTGGGGAAGGTGTGGCGACCGCCTCTTGTCAAAGGTCAGCAGGGTAACTGAGTCTCCGAAGGCCGTCCCCCATGGTGCGCATGGAGGAAGACCCTTCGCCACCCAAAGGGGCTCCCGCGAACCTCCCGTGGTCAAAGGGACGCAGGCGTTGAGGCGCGAAGGGACGGTCGCCGCGACTCTTGATACTCCATTTTGGACCTAAGTCGAGTGCTGACAGCGATGTCAGTCCAAAGTGAGGACATATCTCTGGCGGAGGGTGTCGAGCGGCTCCATCCTGTCCCCATCCGGGACATGCCAGAAGGTCCAACCGTTGCACGCAGGGGCGTCCTGGACGAGGGCTCCGATGCGGTGGATCGAGCCCTGCTCGCCATTGATCTCGAGCGTTCCGTCGGCGTGGACCACGGCATGCCAGCGGCCCTTGGCGTCGGTGACGACCGTCCCCGGTACGATCAGGCCGATCTCGACCAAGGTGCCGAACGGAACCCGCGGTGCGGTCCGCTTCGACGCCATCGTCTTCATCGCGCTCTCGTCCAGCTCGAGCGTCGAATCGATTCGCTCGCGCGCGACCCGCACATAGCGTTTCTCGCGCTCGATCCCGATCCACTGGCGGCCGAGCCGGCGGGCCACCGCGCCGGTGGTGCCGGTGCCGAAGAAGGGATCGAGCACGACATCGCCCTTGTTGGTGCAGGCGAGCAGGATCCGGTAGAGGAGGGATTCCGGCTTCTGGGTCGGATGGGCCTTGATGCCGGCATCCTTGACCCTTTCGCCGCCCGAGCAGATCGGAAGCAGCCAGTCGGAGCGCATCTGCAGCTCGTCGTTGAGCGCCTTCATCGCGCGATAGTTGAACGTGTAGCGGCTGTCCTCGCCTCGGCTCGCCCAGATCAAGGTCTCGTGGGCGTTTGTGAACCGGGTGCCGCGGAAGTTGGGCATCGGGTTCGACTTGCGCCAGATGATGTCGTTGAGGATCCAGAAGCCCTCGTCCTGGAGCGCCGTGCCGACCCGGAAGATGTTGTGGTAGGAGCCGATCACCCACAGCGAGCCGTTCGGCTTGAGGATTCGCCGGGCCTCTTTGAGCCAGGCGCGGGTGAATTCGTCATAGGCGGCGAAGGTGGCGAACTTGTCCCAATCGTCGTCGCACGCGTCGACCAGGCCGCCCTCGGGCCGAAACAGATTGCCGCCGAGCTGGAGGTTGTAGGGGGGATCGGCGAAGATCATGTCGATGCTGTCGGCGGGAAGCGCGGCCATCGCTGCGACGCAATCCTGCTCGATGATCTGGCCGAGCGGCAGATCGTGAGCGATCGCCTCCCTCGCCTGCCGTCCGGCAGGGCCCACACGCGTCAAAACGCTCATTCGCAACCGCCCCCCGTGACTGAACGGACAGCCTGAGTCAGCCGGACTCCCCGGTCAAGAACAAGGATTTACCCCCGTATGCTCACTATATGGTTAATGTCGCGGGAACGAAACGAGTCCCCGCTACTAATGGCGTGGCGCCGGCCGCGCAGGACTCAAGATGGAGTGGTGTGGCACGGAGGACTCACCGCGCGAAGATAGCGAGGGCTACAGGTCGAACATATATTGGCGCACCGGCGCGAAGCTGCGCCGGTGGAGCTCGGTCGGCCCGAGCCGCTTGAGCGCTTCCTGGTGCTCGGGCGTGCCATAACCCTTGTTGCGCTCCCAGCCATAGCCGGGGTGGTCACGGGCATGGTCGGCCATGATCCGGTCGCGGGTGACCTTGGCGACGATCGAGGCGGCGGCGATCGAGCGGCATTTGGTGTCGCCGGCAACGATCGCGACCGAAGGCCGCTCCCAGCGCGGGCAGCGATTGCCGTCGACCAGGATCATCGCTGGATCGAAGCCGAGCGCATCGACGGCGCGGCTCATCGCCAGCATCCGCGCCCAGAAGATGTTGAGCCGGTCGATCTCCTCGACGCTAGCGATTCCAACCCCGACTCGCGCCACCTTGTAGAGCTTCGCGCAGATCGACTCGCGGTCCTTGACCGGGACCACCTTGGAATCGTCGATGCCGCGCGGGAAATGGTTGCGGTCGAGCACCACAGCTGCGGCGACGACCGGCCCGGCGAGCGGGGCGCAGCCGGCCTCGTCCACTCCGGCGACCGGGTCGGGATGGATCTTCTCGAGCTTGAAGCAGGGGCGCGCCATGCGGCTGAGCCTATGCCTGCCGTCCACCTCATTCCAGCGAAAGCTGGAATCTCCCTGCATTTCCTGTGGATTACTGGTCCTTGAGGCGCCACGGCGGGAACCGCCGGTTCTCGCCGGCGCGGTACAGGATCAGCCGGTTTCCAGCCGGGTCGCGCAGATGGGCCTCGCGCCAGCCCCATCTCTGGTCCTCCAGGCTGGTCTCGAACGCGATTCCCAGACTGCGCAGCCGTTCCACCCAGCTATCGAGATCGGCGCTTTCCAAGCAGATCATCGCATCGCCCGGCTTGCCGCCGTCCTCGACATGGATCGAGAGCGTCGCCCCGCCAGGGCATTCGAAGCGGGCGTAACGGCCCGGCGAGTCGACGATCTGGGTCAATCCGAGCGTCCTGTAGAAGTCGACCGAGGCGCGATAATCCCGGGCGGGCAGGGTGACCTGGTTGAGGTTCATCTCGCCATAAGCGGCCGCTTCGTGGCCCATCGGGCCATGGCCTTGGCCGAAGCCGGGGGCGGCGAGCATCGCGATGCGGACGAAGCTCCGCGCGCGCTCGATCGACTCGTCGAGCGGACGCCCGCGGCCGAGATGGGTCGCAATGGCGCTTGAGAGGGTGCAGCCGGTGCCGTGTGTATTGCGGGTGTCGATTCGCTGCGAATTCCATCGCGTGACCGCACCCTCTGGCGTGACGAGGAGGTCCGTGAGCATATCGCCGTCGAGATGTCCGCCCTTGGCGAGCACCTCAGTGCCGGTGCGTCGCGCCAAAGCAAGCGCGGCGGCTTCCAGCCGGGCGGCGTCATCCACGGCCAGGCCGGTCAGCGCCGACAGCTCCGGCGCGTTGGGCGTGACCAGGGTCGAAACACGAGCGAGTCGGTCGAAGGCTGCGATGGTCGGGGAGTCGGCCAGCAGCGAACCGCTGGTCGCGACCATCACCGGATCGAAGACGATGGGAATCCCTCCTTCGTCATCCCCGCGAACTCGGGGATGACGAAGGAGGGAAAGCCGTTCCGCCACCGCCTCCGCGGTCTCCGCGCTGCCGATCATCCCGATCTTCACCGCATCGGCGCCGATATCGCAGAGCACTGCCTCGATCTGCGCCAGCACCAACTCTGCCGGCACCGGCATCACCGCTGAAACTCCAAGCGTGTTCTGCGCGGTGATCGCTGTGATTGAAGTGGTCGGGAAGCCGCCGAGCATCGTCACCGTCTTTGTGTCGGCCTGGATTCCCGCCCCGCCGCCCGAATCGGAGCCGGCGACGATCAGCACGCGCGGCGGCTTCACGCCGGCCCTTTGCGGACCGCCGAGGGCGGATGCCGCTCGAGGTGGCGCTCCGCCCGGGTCGGACGCGGCTGGAAATCGCCCCCGCAATTCGGGCAGACTCCGCCGAGCGGCGCCTCGACGCAGCCGGCGCAGAAGGTGCATTCGAACGAGCAGATCCGCGCGTCCGCGCTTTCCGGCGGCAGGTCTCGGCCGCACCGTTCGCAATCCGGACGCATCTCCAGGGGCAAGATCAGGCCGCCTTCACCGCTTCGCAGATACTGTCGACGACTTCCTCGACGATCCTGTCATCCTCACCTTCTGCCATCACCCGGATCAGAGGCTCGGTGCCCGACTTGCGGATGACCAGCCGTCCGCTGCCCTCCAGCCGCGCCTCCCCGGCGGCGATCGCCGATTTTACCGTGTCGCTGTCGAGCGGGGCGTCCCCGCCAAACCGGACATTTTTGAGCAATTGCGGCAGCGGATCGAACAGATGGAGCAATTCGCTGGCGGGCTTGCCGCTCTGGATCAGGAAAGCGAGGATTTGGAGCGAGGCGACAAGCCCGTCCCCAGTCGTCGCATAATCGGACAATATGATGTGCCCGGACTGCTCCCCGCCGACATTGTAGCCGCCTTCGCGCATCGCCTCGAGGACGTAGCGGTCGCCGACCTGGGTTCGGATGAGCTCGAGGCCGTGGCCGGCAAGGAATCGTTCCAGGCCGAGGTTCGACATCACCGTCGCGACGATTCCGCCCCCCCTCAGCAGCCCGCGCTTCGCCCAGGAGAGGCCGATCGCCGCCATCAGCTGGTCGCCGTCGACGATCCGTCCCTTCTCGTCGACGACGATCACCCGGTCGGCATCGCCGTCGAGCGCGATTCCGAGCTGCGCGCCTTCCTCGACCACCCGTCTCTGAAGCAGTTGCGGCGCGGTCGATCCGCAGCCGTCGTTGATGTTGGTTCCGTCGGGCGAGACTCCGATCGCGACGACATCGGCGCCGAGTTCCCAAAGGGCAGAGGGCGCGACCTGGTAAGCGGCGCCGTTCGCGCAATCGATGACGATCTTGAGCCCGTCGAGGCGCAGCTCCTCGGGAAAGGTCGACTTGGCGGCGTGAATGTAGCGTCCGCGCGCATCTTCGATCCTCCGCGAGCGGCCGATCGCCTCGGGCGGAACCAGCCGGGGCTTCTGCTCGATCAAGGCCTCGATCGCGGCTTCGTCGGCATCGGACAATTTATAGCCGTCGGGGCCGAACAATTTGATGCCGTTGTCGACATAGGGATTGTGGCTGGCCGAAATCATCACGCCCAAATCGGCGCGCATAGATCGGGTCAGCATCGCGACGCCCGGGGTCGGCACCGGGCCGACCATCACCACATCCATGCCGACGCTGGTGAAGCCCGAGATCATCGCGGTCTCCATCATGTAGCCCGAAAGCCGCGTGTCCTTGCCGATCACGACCCGGTGGCGGTGATCGCCGCGCAGGAAATGGGCGCCGGCCGCCTGGCCGACCCGCTGCGCCATTTCGGCGGTCATCGGCAGGCTGTTGGTCCGCCCGCGTATTCCGTCCGTGCCGAAGAATTTGCGCGCCATTCTCGAGTGTCTCCTGTCCGGCGCCCCAGATAGCGCGATGTCGCGGCAAGGGCGAGGCGGCTTATCTTCCCCGCGCGGAGCGGCGGAGGTCCCGCGATCCGCTGCGATGTGAGCTCGAAGGTTTGAACCTTCCTCCCCGCAGGGCATTGAGCGCCAGTCCCTTCCGCCCCCGGAACGGCCAAGCTAAGGGAGAGCCATGTCACAGGCCGCGCGTATCCTGTCCTCCCTCGTCGCCGGCCTCCTGCTCGGCATCGCCGGAAGCCATTGGCTCCCCGGCCTGGCCGAGCGCGCCGCGACGGTCGCGGAGCCGATCGGCGGGATCTGGCTCGACGCGTTGCGCATGACGATCGTCCCGCTGATCGTCGCCTTGCTGATCACCGGCATCGCAGCTTCGGCCGAGGCCGCCAAGGCGAGCCGAGTGGCTGCGCGGGCGATGATCATGTTCCTCGTCATCCTGTTCATCTCTTCGGTGCTGGCCGCCACCCTGATCCCGCTCTGGTTCAAGCTGTGGCCGATGCCGGCCGAATCGGCCACCGCGCTGAAGAACGCGCTCACCGCCTCGCCTGCCAAGCTCGGCGAAGTTCCGGGCTTCGGAGCCTTCCTGAGGTCGATGGTCCCAACCAACCCGATCGCAGCGGCTGCGAATGACGCGATCCTGCCCCTGATCCTGTTCACCACCGTCTTTGCGTTCGCGCTGACCCGGCTGCCCGCGGAGCCGCGCGAATTGCTCACCAATTTCTTCCGTGCGATCTCCGACACGATGCTGGTGATCATCAACTGGGTGCTATGGCTCGCGCCGCTCGGCGTGTTCGCG
>JAQGLD010000158.1 GCA_028293055.1 Alphaproteobacteria bacterium | reverse complement strand
GACATCGCCGATATGGCCGGCGAGCAATTCGGTGATCCGCCGCATCCAGGCGCGATGCTTGTCGTTGCGCAGGATCGCGAACAGATAGTCGCTGAGCCCGAGATGCAGGAAGATCGCGCGCGCCTGGGGATCGGCGGCGGCGATGCCGGGCAGCAGGAAATTGACCGGGACATTGGCTTTGACCAGGGTCGGCGCGTCCGCCCGGTAGCGCTTGGACAGCATCGCCAGCACCAGGGCTAGCCGCTTGGCATCGGGGGCTAGGCCGAGCTGGCGCAGCGCCAGCGGCTCGCGCAGCACCAGATTGGTGCCGGCATGGTCGAGCGCCCGAGAGAGCAGGGTCGATCCGCAATGCGCGACATGGAAGATCCAGCCGGTCGCCGCCGGCTTGCGCGCCGCGCCGGTCAGCGCCGGGACCGGCAGCAGCATCTGCTCGCTCGCCGCCGGCTCGATCCGGCCGTCCAGGAAGATCGAGCGCTGGTAGGCGGCCCGGTCCATCGGCAGGAACAAGGCCGAATCGCCTTCGAAGCTGTGGAGATAATGGTCGGGCGAGGCGAACAGGTCGTCGAGCGTCAGGGCCATTACACTAGCACTTTCCAGTCGGGCCGCAGCCCCGACGACTCGGAAAATGCGGCGGACAAAGGAAGCCGGGACATCGGGCGGCGCCCGATGCCTGGCCTATAGCTCGCAGGCCTGCCATCGGCTATCCCCCGCTCTTATCATGCCGAACGTCTTCCTGCCCGAGCCGGGCCGCCCCCAGGTCCTGATCGAACAAGCCGGCGAGCGCTCCATCCTCGATTTCGATCGGGAGCGGATCGTCGACCTGTACAAGGCGCACGGCGCCCTGCTGCTGCGCGGCTTCGGCGCCAGCGTGCCCCAGTTCCGTGCCTTCGCCCGCCAGTTCTGCGCGACCTCGGTGTTCAACGAGAGCCCTGGGCGAAGCCCGCTCGAGCCAGAGCACAATATCCACAGCGTCGACGGAGGCACCCGCGCCTTCGCGCTCCATCCCGAGCTGTCGCGCGAGCCGTGGAAGCCCGATGCCGCTTTCTTCGGTTGCATCTCGGCGCCGAGCCGCGGCGGAGCGACGACGATCTGCGACGGTGTCGCTTTGGTCGAAGCGCTGCCCGAAGAGGTCCGGCGAGGGCTGGAGGGGCGCCGCCTCCTTTATGTGAAGGCGACCTGGCCCGAATTGCTCGACTTCTGGCTCGGCACCCCCGATCCGACCGACGCGCAACTCGCCAACCCGCCTTCCTTCTGCCCCTACCAGTTCCGCCGGATCGAGGGCGAGGTCGTCCGCTACTTCTCGCGCCCGGCGCTCCACCGGCCGATGTTCGTCGACCGGCCCGCCTTCGGCAACTTCCTGCTGTTCGCCCGCTTCAACCACAACAATCCCGAATTCCCCTTGCTCGACGATGGCGAGCCGGTGCCCGAGGCATGGCTGCAGGCGATCAAGGCGACCGGCGACCGCCTCCAGCTCGCGGTCGCCTGGCAGCCCGGCGATGTGCTGATGCTCGACAACACCCGTTTCATGCACGGCCGCACCGAGATATTCGACACCAGCGAGCGGCTGATCGCGACCTATTTCGGCTATGTCGATTTCGCCCGCGCCAACCTGGAGGAGCCCCCCGACCCGCTCTGGCGCCGGGCCGACTTCTACCCCCCGCTCCCGCCCGGCAACGAGGCCAAGAGGCAGGCGCTGCAACGGATGTAGGGTCTTCGATGAGCCTCCGGCACGGTTGCAGCTCAAAGTCTCGATGTTTCACGCGAAGATCGCGAAGGACCGCGAAGGACGCGAAGAGGTCGAGCCTGCCGAAGAGGATCCAGCCTGCTGGAGCAACTGATCGGAGTCGCCTCGCTTCGCGGAAAGAATGGCCGAAGGAACACCCGCGGCCCCTTTGCGATCTTGGCGTCCTTCGCGATCTTCGCGTGAAGCTTGGGCCTCATTGGCCGGCCAGGCGTCGGCGCTTCTCATCGGTCGGACGGCCCAGCCAGACCCCCTAACTGCCCAGCAGAGCCGAGGGCGGAATCAGCTCCACGCCCGCATTCCTCGCCACCGCTTCGGCCCAGGCCACGACCTTGCCGATTTCGTCGCCATGCAGGTCGGCGGCCGATCGCTGGCCGGCGATGCGGTCCTCGCGGTCGAACTCGCCGCCGAACTTGGCGTGACGCCGAAACACGAGCGCGACGACCTGCGCCCGCGCTTCATCGCTCCGCGCCAGCCCGAACATAGCGTCGATCGCCGCCAGCGCCTCTTCCGGCCGCGCCAGCAGGGTCTCGCTCTCCAGCGTCCGCACCCGATCCGGAAACTCGGCCGCCATCCGCGCGAACAGGCTTTGCTGGACCAGCCAGCCGACCGCGGCGACCTGGAGGTCGGTCTGCAACAGATGGTCCTCGGGCTCGAATCCGAGATCGACCAGCCCGTCCTTCAACTGCTTGACCAGCAGGTCGCGCACCCACAGCCGCCCCCACAGCCCCTTGCCGGCGATCGAGCCGAGGAAGACCCGAAGCGGGGCATGGAGCAGCACCGCTCCGGCGCGCGGCCGCAATTTCAGCATCGCCGAGGCGAGCGCGTTGACGACATTGCTCGGCTTGACCACCGCAGCCTCGCCGGTGCCGAATGGCCGGGCGAGCAGCCGCAGCGCCCCGTCGAGCACCTCGCCGATCCGCGCCGGCGACCCGCCGCGATGCCGCCAGCCGACCAGGTCGTTGAGGATCATCGGCTCCTTGAACGCGGTGGCGATCCCTGCCTCGTCATAGGCATTGGCGAGCAGGGTCGAGCAGCAATAGGCCGAGTGGAAGATGAAATGGATCGGCGACGGCCCCGCCGCCACCTTTAGGCTGTCCTGCCGCGACGCGATCAATGGCTCGCCGGCCGGCCCGATTTCCTCGTCGGTCAGGAACGGCTTCGCGCGCCGCAGCGCCCTGTCCACCTTCAGGAAATGCACCGCGTCCCGATCCGGATCGTAGCGATGGGCGAGCCATTCGGGCGGAAGCCGAAGCGGCGGGGAGGGGGCTGCCATGCCCCGCTGTGCAACGCCCGGCGCGGGGGATCAAGACATGGGCGGGCTCGCCCCGCCGCGGCGAAGCCCTGGCGCGTGCGGCTTTCAACCCGCTCCCGTCACCCTGAACTGGTTTCAGGGTCCGGTGGGGCACCCGCTCGAATGGATGAGGCAGAGCTCCGAAGCGGCAACGACGCTCCTCGCCAAGCCCGCATCCGTTCAAGGCTGCGGCGGCGCTTTCTCGCCCTCGGGCAGCCACAGGTGCACATCGGCGGTATGCGCGACCTCGCGCGACAGTCCGTGGTCGACGTACGCGGAGAACCCGGCCGCCTTGGCCTTTCGAAAGAAGATGACATCCTCCCCGACATAGGAGCAGTTCGGAAGCATCTCGTCGTAGAAATAGGGCTCGGCCATGGCGCGAAGCACCTGGGCCTCGACCAGGCAGAGGCCGAGCCCGAGATGGGCCACTTCCTCCAGTCCATCGCTTTTCGGCGCGAGCGGCTTCAG
>JAQGLD010000154.1 GCA_028293055.1 Alphaproteobacteria bacterium | reverse complement strand
ATGGCCCCGTATCCGCGCAGACTCCCGTCAATCATCATTGATTCCAGCGGCCCGGCCGTATTCGACCGAGCGCGGCCCCGCACCCAATGCTCCCTTTATTCTGTGGAGGCGATGTCCGCCTAGGCGACATGCGACTCGATCTATGGAAGGATGATGGTAGGCGGCCCTCTGGCTGTCAACTATCTGTTTGAATTGTAATAAAATGATCATGCATTGGAAATTAGCGCCGCGCGTGCACGCCTTTTACTGTCCATTTTGGATATTGAGACTGTATTCAATATCCGAAATGGAGGTCGAACGCTTTGTCGTCCATAATGGAAGATAGTCGATGGATATTTGACACATTACCGAGAGCAAGGCGTCTTATCGCGTCGACATCTGTCCCGCTGCTTGACGGCCGGGATTTTGCTTGAATCCAATAGGCGGAGAGCACTCGCAAGCGGTGACTTGACCCGAAATTCGACTGATCGCCGCGGCGCCTGACTCACCCGATAAGCGCCTCTTCTCGAGCGTTGAAGCTGAGGCCGATTTGCAACAACCCATTCAAAACGCACGCCCGGCGAACAGCGGGCATGGGATTTTGCGATGCTTCGGCGCCAATCGAATCGCTCCGGGCGCACTGAACGATGGCCTAATTCGATCCTGAGTCGGCAGACGCTTGCCAGCCCCGGCGCCGCTGCACTAAGCGACGGGATGGTCCCCGGCCTCCTCCGATCGTCCTGTCGAGTCGCCCACCGCTTCGACGTTGCGGCCGGTCGCGCGGCCGGCGCGAGCGATGGAGCGGTCCGCCCACCCCGACATTCTTCCGCAATGCTATTCTGAGCGAGACGCATGGAAATACCTCTCGGCCTGACTTTCGACGATGTCCTGCTCAAGCCGGCGGAATCCTCCGTCTTGCCGAGTCGGGCGGATGTGCGCACCCAGGTGACCCGGGAGATCGGGCTCAACATCCCTATCCTCTCATCGGCGATGGATACGGTGACCGAGGCCGACATGGCGATCGTCATGGCACAGCTCGGCGGCCTTGGAGTGCTCCACCGCAACCTTGACGTGGAGGAGCAGGCGGCTGCGGTTCGGGCGGTCAAGCGCTTCGAGAGCGGAATGGTCGTAAACCCGATCACCGTCGCGCCGACGCAGACGCTCGCCGACGCCCTTGCCTTGATGGCGCGACACAAGATCTCGGGCATTCCCGTCACCGAAAAGAACGGAAAGCTGGTCGGAATCATCACCAACCGGGATGTTCGCTTCGCCGAAAACCCGCTGCAGCCAGTCTTCGAGCTGATGACCCGCGACAATCTCGCCACGGTCGGCCCTGGAGTTACCCAGGAGGAAGCCCGGCGCCAGCTTCACCAGAGGCGCATCGAAAAGCTTCTGGTGGTCGACCATGACCAGCGCTGCATCGGCCTGATCACGGTCAAGGACATCGAGAAGGCGGTCGCCTATCCCGAAGCCACCAAGGATGCCACCGGCCGGCTGCGAGTCGCCGCGGCGACGACGGTGGGCGACAAGGGGTTTGAACGGACGCAGGCGCTGATCGAGGCCGAATGCGACCTGATCGTGATCGACACCGCCCACGGCCACAATCGCGAAGTCGCGCTGGCGGTCGAGCGGGTGCGCAAGCTCTCCAACAATGTCCAGATCGTCGCCGGAAATGTCGCGACCGCGGAAGCGACCCGGGTCCTGATCTCGGCGGGGGCCGACGCAATCAAGGTCGGGATCGGCCCTGGATCGATCTGCACCACCCGAGTCGTCGCCGGAGTCGGCGTGCCCCAGCTCACTGCGATCATGGATGCGGCCGAGGAGGCGGCAAAGACCGAGACTCCGGTGATCGCCGACGGCGGCCTGCGCACCAGCGGCGACATCGCCAAGGCGCTCGCGGCGGGTGCATCGACGGTCATGGTCGGGTCGCTGCTCGCCGGCACCGAGGAGGCGCCGGGCGAGATGTTTCTCTACCAGGGCCGCTCCTATAAGAGCTATCGCGGCATGGGCTCGGTCGGGGCGATGGCGCGCGGCTCCGCCGACCGATATTTCCAGCAGGACATCAAGGACCAGCTCAAGCTAGTTCCCGAGGGGATCGAGGGCCAAGTCCCCTATAAGGGCATGGCGCGCGAGGTGATTCACCAGCTCGTCGGCGGAGTGAAGGCAGCGATGGGCTATACCGGCTCGCCGACCCTTCGAGACCTCCGCGAGCGCGCCCAATTCATCCGGATCACCAATGCAGGCCTGCGCGAAAGCCATGTCCACGATGTCGCGATCACCCGCGAGGCCCCGAACTATCCGACTCGCTAGGCAATGAACCCGGCGGCACGAGTCCAGGCGGCGATCGAGCTGCTCGACCAGGTCGTCGATGCGGCCCGTGCCGGCGGGGCTGCGGCGGACACTTTGATCCAGCGCTACTTCCAGACCCGGCGCTACGCCGGCTCGAAAGACCGTCGCGCGGTTCGCGAGCTGGTCTATCGGGGCATCCGCGCCAGCGCCGAGGCGCCGATATCCGGACGGGCCGCGATTCTCGCTTTGTCCGATCCGGCGCTCGACGCCTTGTTCGACGGTTCGCCCCACGGACCGGTCCGAATCGCCGACGGGGAAGGGGGCAGCCTCCCGAGCGGGTCCGCAGTCCCGCAATGGCTCGCCGAACGGCTCGATCCGGTCGTCACGCCTGACGAATGGTCGGCGCTGCTCGATCGCGCCCCGCTCGATCTCAGGGTCAACCGGCTGAAAGGCGGGCGCGAAGGTGCGCTGGCGGCTCTTCCCGAAGCGATCGCGACCCCGCTTTCACCGCTCGGAATCCGATTGCCCGACGGGTTCCGGGTCGAGGAGCTCGAGGCATGGCGTTCCGGCCTCGTCGAGGTCCAGGACGAAGGTAGCCAGCTTCTCGCCCTGGCCTGCGACGCGAGTGCCGACATGCTCGTCCTCGATCTCTGCGCGGGCGCCGGCGGCAAGACGCTAGCACTTGGCGCGGAGATGGGCGATCGCGGCAAGCTGATCGCTGCGGATATCGACCGCGGCCGGCTCGGCCGGATGCAGCCGCGCCTGAGCCGCGCCGGCCTCCATATCGTCGAGGCGAGGCTGCTCGACCCGAAGCGCGAGCGCGCGACGCTCCGGGATCTGGAGGGGAGAGCCGATGTCGTCCTGGTCGATGCGCCGTGCTCGGGAACTGGCACCTGGCGGCGAAACCCCGAGCTGCGCTGGCGGCTCACGGCGGATCGGCTCGATCGGCTGGTGCGCGCCCAGGCGGACCTGCTCGATCTCGCCGCGGAGCTGGTCAGGCCCGGCGGCCTGCTGGTATACGCGGTCTGCTCGCTGCTCGCGGAAGAGGGCAGGGGCCAGGCCGCGAATTTCGGGCTTCGTTCATCCCTGGTTGCCGATGTCCCCGCCATGGAGGCTGGGCGAGAGGCTGGTACGGGACGGATATTGACCCCTGGTCATGACGGTACCGACGGGTTTTTCGTCGCGCGCTGGCGTGCGCCGTGCTAAGCGGCACTGGAAAATATGGAGAAGTTGATGCGCCTTACCCCCATCGCCCTTTCCGCCGCTATCTTGCTGGCGACGGTATCCAGCGCGGGGCTCGGGCAGAAGCCGGACGACATGATCGACGCGCGCTCGATGGCGCTCACCGACCAGGCTCAGGCGCTGAGCTCGCAGGGACGCTATACCGACGCGACCGATTTGCTCGAATCCGCGCTCGCGATCGATCCGCGCAACCGCCAGGCCTATGTCGGTCTCGCCAGGGCCGCGCAAGGACAGAAGCTGCCCGGCAAGGCGGTGAAATTCTACTCCGAAGCGCTCAAGCTC
>JAQGLD010000138.1 GCA_028293055.1 Alphaproteobacteria bacterium | reverse complement strand
CTCAGCCCGTAGGCGCGCAAGCCGCCTCTGACCGGCGCAGCGACCGTCTCGCCGGTCGGGACCAGGGCGATCAGTCCGTCCGGCAAGGGCATTCCGAAGACGGCGACGAGCCGAACGCTGATCCTGGTTTCGGGCGCTGCGGCTGGCGGCAACGGAGGCGATGCGGTGGCATGGACGTCGAGCAGCTGGGCGCGAAGCTCCGCGACCCGGGCGCGAGTCTTCTCGCGGCGCAGTTCGGGGTTGGATACGGAATCGAGGAAGGGCGCGAGGCGGCCGCCCGCGAAATCCTCCTCGACGGTGCGGCGGAGCGCGGCGGTCGAGCGGACCGCGAATATGCGCAACAGACCATCGACGACATGATCGTTCCAGCGGTCGAGAGTCTTGCAGGCATTCTCGATCCGCGAGACGATCACCGGCGGAAGGCCGAAGCGCTCGTTGAGCGCGGCGATCGACAGGCTGCGGTCGGTCGCCCGTCGCATGTGCAGCGCGGCGCCAAGCAGGACAGCGAACTGCTCCTCGTGCGGGTCGACCGGATCCGGGTCCACGAAGGGTGCCGCCCATGAGGCGAGATCGAATGCCGGATCCTCGACGTCGACCAGCAGGTCGACCGGCGACAGCTCCATCACCGCTGCGATGCGGGCGAGCTCGTCCGCGCGAGCGAACACCTCTCCGCGCTCGATCTTGGAGAAGCGTATATAAGGAATTTCGGGGATCTTCTGGGAAAGCTGCAGCAGCTTGCCCAAACCGGCGCGGCGGCGTGCCTCGCGCAGGTTGTTCGGAAAGACGAACGCGCGAAGGGGATCGTAACGAACCGCCCGCGGCGGAGTTTTACAGGCCGCGCCAGCCTGCTTTGTTCGCGCCCCCATGTCCCGTTCCCTCTCAAGGGAAGCCCGAACACCGATTTACACTATAGGATGAGACATGGGAATGGGGCGACAGGCATAAATACGCCTGCCGCCCCGGATTTGATTCAACAGGGGTCAGGCTGCGAGGCTGCGCTCCTTGGTCGCCGGCATCGCCGCCATCGCCCGAGCGCGGGCAAGCTGGCAGGACGCTGCATCGAGCGCGCCTTCGTTGGCCGGAATGCCACGCGGCCGGCGATAATCGGCCATCACGCCGAATTCGGGAAGGTTGGTCGCAAGGTCGGCGATCGTCTTCTGGGCGCGCTTGGTGATCTGGCGAACGCGCTCCTTGGTGACTCCGGTGTCGACACCGAGCTCGTCAAGCGTGGCTGCGTCGAACACCCGGCGCTCGACGATCTCGCGATTGCGGACCAGCTTCTGCTCGAGCTTCTCGAGCTCCTCGGCGTCGATGCCATGGGGGCGACGGGCGCGCATTTCGGGATCGGCGAGCTCGCGGGCGAGCTGGCGCTTCGGCTGGGGCCGCTTGTGGAGCTGCTCGATGGCGCTCTTGCGGAGATGCTCGACATAACGGTCGATCAGGGCGTCGGTCGCCTGGCGGGCGAGATAGTCGGACGCCGCGGCCTCGACCCGCTCCAGCGCATCCTCGTCCTCGATCAGGCCGTCGAAGGACATTTCCTCGCCGTCACTGGTCGCAAGGCTGCTCAGCGACACCGTGGTCGCCTCGACCTTCTTGGCGGACGAACGCTGGTCGGTCATCAGACGGAAGCGAAGGCCCTGGAGCTCGCCGCGGAGCTGCCAGTTCACGAAGGTGGTGAACTGCGCCTTTTCGGGGTCGTAAGCCTGGATCGCGCGGTGAACGCCGATCGCACAGGCCTGCTCGGCATCGTCCCAATGGGCGCTGAGACCGTATTGGCGGATGAAGTGGCGAATGCGCGGAGCGATCAGCTTGAGGATCGAGGCGAAAGCCTTGTCGACATTGAGGCGCTGGCGCGCCGTAGGCTTCTCGTCGCCTGCCGGCGTATTCGCGATGACAATCGAAACCTGCTCTTCGAGCGCTGCTGTCGTCTTAGACATGTCGTCCCCTACCGTTCAACCGGACCCCACCGGCCCTCGGGGAAACTTTTGCCTTCAGCGGGTTAATGCAGGCGTCATCATCCTATAAGGGAAAATACTTATCCTACAATTCTAGGCCGCCGCGAATTTCGCCGGCTGGACGTGGCGCCCGACATAATCGAGCAGCCATGCCCGGTGCGCCTGGGCGGCATTGCCGCTCGCGGCGATGCGCTGGGAGGCCTTGGCATGGCCCACCTGGGCGTTGAGCAGGATCCGCGCGCGGGCCGGATCGAGACCACCCTTCAGGAACCTTATAGCATCGCCGGCGCCGAGATGGTGGCCGAGATAGGCAGATTGTGCGATTTTTTCCGCGCTGGCGCCGATCTGGACGCCGGCGCGGCGGAACGTGTCGAGGTTGCCCTTGGCATAATCGGCGATCGCATTGATCGAAGAATCCGCATCGTAGCGAAGCGCGAGCAGGGCGCCGCGGCAGCCCTCGAGAACCTTGCCGGATCCGTCGAGCCAGCCGTGGGTGCTGGCGACCTGGTTGAGATAGGTTCCCTTGCGCTGGGCCTCGCCGATCCATGTTCCGCTGAGGAACTGGCCGAGTCCGGCGGCGCTCGAGCGCGGATTGCGCGACATGGTCTGCCAGCGCCCGCCCTTTCCCTTGGCGGCTTCGGCATCGACGATGGCGGCCAGCGCGTTGGCCGGGATGCCGGTGCGCGATGCGGCGCGCTCCAGGCTGGGCTGATGTACTTCATTGGCGCCGAGACCGACCGCGCCGCCGCCGCCCGGCAGTTGCTGGACCTCGGTCGTTCCAGAGACGACTGACACTGACGAGGCTGGGGCAGAGCGGGTTTCTGGCATGTTGCCGAGCATCCCGAGCAACGAATCGAGACTGAGGCCGCCGGGTTCTGCGGAGACCAGCTCAGCGCTCGAGCGAGTCTGATCGGGATCGCCCAAGGCGGCGCGCCACAGGCGCCCGACGGCGTCCGTCTTGGCCTGCGAATAGATCAATTCGGCCTTTTCCTGCGGCCGCATATTGGCAAGCTG
>JAQGLD010000135.1 GCA_028293055.1 Alphaproteobacteria bacterium | reverse complement strand
GCTTAGAGCGAACGGCGCGGCCCGCCTCCGGTTCGAGGAAATGGCCGGGCTGGTCGAGATCCGGCTGCTTCGCGAGGAGGCTGCGGTTTCGGGCGCCGAGATCGACGCGCCCCAGAAGCTTCGGCTGCTCGGTGAACTTGCGCCGGCGGATATCGCTGCCTGCCTTGGCCTCGAGGCCTGCGACATCGTCACCGCGGCGCATCCGCCGGTACGCGCCACGGTCGGCGTGGAGTTCGTGCTGGCCGAGGTCGCGGAGGCGGCGCTGGCGCGGGCGACGCCCGATCTAGCCGCATTTCGCCGGACCGCTGCCGCCGCGCTCGGCGGCGATGGCGATCGGCTGTCGATCTTCTTCTACTCCCGCCAGTCCTCCGGCCCGCTGCATGCGCGGATGTTCGCTCCGCTGTCGGGAACCTGGGAGGATGCCGCGACCGGCAGCGCCAACGCGACGCTCGCCGCACTCTTGCTCTCGCTCGGCGATGCTCCGGAGATCGCCTATGAGGCGGTGCAGGGAGTCGAGATGGGCCGTCCGAGCCGCCTCCGGCTTCGCGCCTGGCGCTCGGGTTCCGAGCTTCGCGCCAGCGTTGGCGGTGACTGCGTTCCAGTCTTCTCGGGAACGGTGTCGCTTTAGCTTCAGTCTGGAAAAGGCCGAGAGCCGTTTCCCGGCGAAGGCCGGGACCCAGGGTGCGCAGGAGTCTGGACCCCTGCTTTCGCCGGGGAACAGGATCGCCTTGATCGGACTCCGCGACTCTAGACGGCCGGCCCGGGCTTGCGCGCCACCGCGACGAACAGGCCGCCTTCATGTCCGAGCGATCGCATCCAGCCGAGCTGCGCGAGCCATTGCTCCGGAGGCCAATGATCCTCGGCCGGAGCGAACAGATCGTCCGGTTCCTCGCCGCCGAGCAGGGCCGGCGGGTAGGTCGACACGAATTCCAGCCCGTTTTCGGCGAACCAGCGGCGGACTTCGGCGACGCTGTGACTATGCTCCTCGGGATGGAGATATTGGTCGCGCAGCCACGCCTCGCGGCGGGCCGGCTCGGCCTTGCGGTCGCGCAGCACCGGGTCGAACGGCACCCAGCGCATTCCGGTGAGCCGGGCGATCGCCCGCCGCAGCCGCAGCGGCAACCGCGCGTAGAGATTGTAGAGCCCGAGGACGACATGGCCGCCGGGCCGCACCGCTCCGACGATCCCGGCGAAGGCGGCGCGGGGGTCGGGCGTGTGGTGGAGCACGCCCGAGCAATAGACCAGGTCGAACGCGCCCTCGGCGAGCGGAAGCCTGCTCAGGTCGGCCTCGACGAAGCGGACCCGGTCGATCCCGTAGCGGCGCGCGGCCGAGGCGGCGAGGGCGAGCGCCGATCGCGAGAGATCGAGCCCGACCACGATCCGGTCGGCGCGGGCGAGGTAGAGACTGGTCTGGCCGGTGCCGCAGCCGATTTCCGCGATCCGGGCGTCGCCGGCGATCGAGGCGTCGAGCAAACGCGCGAAGGCGCTTCGTCCGGCGCGGGCGCGAAGCCAGGCCAGGCTGTCATTGGGCGGATAATTGGGAAAGGGCGTGGAGTCGTAGAATTGGCGGACGATTTCGGTCCTGGCGCCGATATCGAGGCGCAGGCGTGCTATTCCGTCGGGTGCCGGCCATAACCGGCCGCAATCCGCGCACAGCAGGGACTCGCCGAGTCCCGCTCCGCAGGCCGGGCAAGCGAGCAGGGACGCGCAGTCGACCACCCGGTCAGAAGATGGAGTAGATGAAGGGTGCGAGCGCTTCGACTCCTGCGGCGAGAACCAGCAGCAGGCCGGTGAGGCAGAGGAAGATGGCGAGCGGGACGAGCAGCCTCTTCTCGCCTCCGCCGCGCCACAGGCCGCGGGTGAGGTCTCCGGTCGCCCCGAACGCGCTGCCCAGCACGACCAATTGCCGCCTCAGCCGCCCCCTCTTCCTGATCATGCCATCGCCTCCTCATATTCGCTGCGTGTCGTCGCCGTCGCGGCGCGCTTGCGGACCCGAACATTGCCGACGACGAGCGCGTCGGCTCCGCTGCGCCGGAAGGTCGAATAGCCTTCCTCGGCGCTGCACACGATCGGCTCGCCGGCGAGATTGAACGAGGTGTTGAGCAGCACCGGCACGCCGGTGCGGCGGCCATAAGCGCGAAGCAAATCGTGGAGACGCGGCGCGAAAGCCCGGTCGACCGTCTGGACCCGCGCGCTGCCGTCGACATGGGTGACCGCGGCGAGTCGCTCGCGCCATTCCTGCCGGACCGGGAACACGCCGGACATGAAACGTGCCAGCCGGGCGCCACCTGGCGGCATCTCGAAATAGAGATCGGCATCCTCGATCGGCACGACCGGAGCGAACGGGCGGAACTCCTCGCGATATTTGATGTCGCGATTGAGCCGGTCGCGCATCGCCACGTCGTGCGGGGCGGCGAGCAGGCTGCGATGGCCGAGCGCGCGCGGCCCGAACTCGCACCGGCCCTCCATCCAGCCGAGGATCAGGCCCGATTCGAGGTCGCGCGCGCTCTCCTCGACCAGATTTTGGTCATCGATCCGGTCGACGATCAGTCCGTCCTCGGCTGCGATCCGCGCCAGCGCCGTTTCGTCCACCTCGGGGCCGAGGAAGCCGTGATCGTCCAGCCGCCGGTCCGGATTTCCGAAAAAGATTCGGTCGGCGTAAAGCGCTGCGCCGAGCGCGCACCCCGAATCCCCCGGGGACGATGGCACGAACAGCCGCTCGAAGCCCGACTCGGCGAGGATCCGCGCATTGGCGACTCCGTTGAGCGCGACCCCCCCTCCCAGGCAGAGGTCGGCAAGTCCGGTGCGCTTGTGGAGATCGCGCGCGAGGTCGACCAATATTTCCTCGAGCACCGCCTGCACGCTTGCGGCGCAATCCGCGAAGCGCTGGCCGTCGGGCGTCGCCAGGTCGATCGGCTCGAAGCGGTTGCGCGGCGGTCCGAACAGGTCGACGAACCGATCCGACCAGGATCGGCGAGCGCTGCGCTGGAATTCGAAATAATCGAGGTCGAGCCGGAAGGCGCCGTCCGCGGTGCGCGGGATCAGCCTTCTTACCCCCGCTGCCATGGTCGGGCGGCCGTAGGCTGCCAGGCCCATCACCTTATATTCGCCCTCGTTGACCTCGAAGCCGAGGAAGGCGGTGAAGGTCGAGTAGAGCATTCCGAGCGAATGCGGGAAGCGCAGTTCGCGATCGATCGCGATGCGGGTCCCGCCTGGGCCGCGTTCGCCCTGGCCGGCGGTCAGCGTCGCCCATTCTCCTACCCCGTCCACGGTCAGGATCGCGGCGCGATCGGTCGGGGCGGTCAGGAAGGCTGCGGCGGCGTGGGATTGGTGATGCTCGGTGAACATTATCCTGGATCCGGGGACTCCGAGCCGCGACATGATGATCCCGCGCATCCAGGCTTTCTCGCCGAGCATGTTCTTCATCGCATGCGGGAAGCTTCGCCACGAATGCGGGAAGGCGCGCAGCGCCGTGACCAGGATTCGCTCGAACTTGAGCATCGGGCGCTCGTAGAACACGATCGCATCGAGCTGCTCGGGCTCGATCCCTGCAACGTCCAGGCAATATTCGGCGGCCTGGATCGGGAAGGCGGAGTCGTTCTTGCGCCGCGACAGGCGTTCCTCCTGGACCGCAGCGACTGGGAGCCCGTCGACGAGCAGGGCCGCCGCGGAATCGTGATAATGGGCCGAGAGACCGAGTATCTTCATCAATATTGGCCGCCGCGATCGGCCGTGGCCGATGCGACCGTCACCCAGCCTTTGGGCTCGCGCCGCTCGGCGCGTTTGGCCGCCCAGGCGAATGGGGGCAGGAGGATGAAATATTGCAGGGTCAGCACGATTGTCCCGAACACATTGCCGAGCGCCACCGCGAAGCGAAGATAGGATTTCCAGAAGCGGCCGAGCCGGGCCCGCCACAGCAGCCAGCCCTGTCGGCGCGGCGCGACTCGTGCCAGCTCCCGGCGGGTGTAGTTCATGTGGAAGGTCTCGTCCCTGAGGATGTGCTGGAAGACATTCCGTGTGTCGCAATCGGCGCCGACCGCATCGCTATAGGCGGCGAAGCTTCGCGCCGCTTCGCGTTCCGAGAGGTGGAGGAAGGCGAGCAGGGCGCCATCGCCTTCACGCTCGACCCGCACATCGTCGAGCCCGCGTTCGCCCGGCGCGAGCCAGTCCGGCTGCCATGCGCGATCCGCGCCCCCGCCGAGGCTGCGCAACAGGTCGGTGCCGCGCCCCCGGAAGATGTCGGCATGGCGCTGCTCGTCCTTGGCGTGGCGTAGATAGAGACGCCGCAGCCTGGCATCGCGGGTGAGCTCCGCGGCCCTGGCGAGATCGCGCCCGCCGTCCGCCTCGACCTCTGCAAAGCGCAGCAGCCGGTAGGCACGGCGAGACGGATCGCGCCACACCCAATATTGGATCGGGTTGCGCAGCACCCCCATGGCAGCTACTCCTGAATGATGGTCTAACAAGCCGCCGGGAAGTCTTCCAATGGCGAGGGAACGGCACCACAGAGCCCTCGTCCAGCTCCTCGTCGGCGGTCTCGGCATCCTGTTCCTGCTGCTCGCCTTGCTCGCCGGCAAGGGATGGAGCGAGGCGCATTTCATGCCGGGCTGGGCCTGGTCGTGGAGCTTCCAGATGCGGATCCTCCTGGGTCTCCGGCTGGCTGCGGCAGCGATCGGCCTGGTGCTGATCCTGCTCGTTCGGCCGTGGCTGCTGCGCGCCGCGGACTCGGGCCGTGCGGCTGAGGCCTGGTTCACCCTCCTGCTGTCGCTGGTCGCGGTCGGCGCGGCCTTTGCCGCGACCGAAGGCTTCCTGCGGACGCAGACCTGGCGGAGCACTCAGGAACGATGGGGCGGGCATGAGCCGATGCGCGCCCGCGATCCCATACTCGGATGGACGTTGGTCCCCGATCATGTTGGAATGGTGCCGATCGGCGGACGAATGGTTCAATATGCGACCGGTCCGCAGGGTTACCGTATGCCGCGGCCGGGCGAGAGGATCGACTTCAGCCGTCCGACCATCGTCTTTGCAGGGGAATCGATCGTCCTCGGCTACGGTCTCCGATGGAGCGAAAGCCTGCCAGCCCGGGTCGAGGCGCTCAGCGGCATTCAGACCGCCAACATCGCAGTGCCGTCCTACGCGACCGACCAGATGCTGCTTCGGCTTCGCCGAGAGCTGCCGCGCTTCGAACATCCGGTCGCGGTCGTGATTCCGTTCATGTCCTTATTGTTCGACCGCAACATGGATCGGGACCGGCCGCATCTCGATGGGCAGCTGCG
>JAQGLD010000124.1 GCA_028293055.1 Alphaproteobacteria bacterium | reverse complement strand
AAAATGGTGGGCGTGGCAAGGATTGAACTTGCGACCCCTGCGATGTCAACACAGTGCTCTACCACTGAGCTACACGCCCACGCGAGGCAGCCCTGTAGCGAGCGGCCGAGCGGGGCGCAACCCGCCTTTGCGGCCGCCTTACAATCTGCCGTGCTGGTCCTCGGTCTGGAAGAGCCGGTCCACTTCCGCCACCAGATCGCGCAGATGGAAGGGCTTGGACAGCACCTTCGCCGACGGCGCCGCCTTGCCGGCCTTGAGCGCGACCGCTGCGAAGCCGGTGATGAACATCACCCGCATGTCGGGGGCGATCGTGGCCGCCTTCTGGGCAAGCTCGATCCCGTCCATCTCGGGCATGACGATATCGGTGAGCAGAAGATCGAACACCTCGCTCTCGATCAGCGGAAGCGCCGCCGTGCCGCGATCGACTGCGACCACCGAATAACCCGAACGTTCGAGCGCGCTGGCGAGGAACACCCGCATCGAATCGTCATCTTCGGCCAACAGGACCCGGATCATTCGCTTTCCCTCGATCCCGGCGCGCCCGACGCACCGGCTGGAGCGTTTATGCCCGATGCGCCGGGTCTTTTCCAGCGCGGCAGACCTGCGAAAGCCACACACGGACGCGGAAGGCGATTGCGTGCCAAAAGCGTACTATCTACGCAGGGAATGGAAATGAATTCCGCTTCACCCTTTCGGAGGATGGGGCCCGAGCCGTCGAGGCTGCCGGTCCTGATCTCGGTACCTCATGCCGGGCGAGCCTATAGCGCTGCCTTGCTCGGCGCCGCGAGGCTGTCCCGGGCCAGGCTGGAAGTGCTCGAGGACCGGCTCGTCGACCGGCTGGTGTGGCGCGCGGTCGCAGCCGGCGCCGGAGCGATCATCGCCGACGCGCCGCGCGCGGAGATCGACCTCAATCGCGACGAGCGCGAGATCGACCCGGCGATGGTGGTGCCTCGGCTGCATCCTTCGCGAGTGGTCGAATCGGTGCGAAGCCGCGGGGGGCTCGGCCTGGTTCCGGGCCGGATCGCCGGCGCCGGCCCGATCTGGCGCGAGCGGCTACCGGCGGCCGAGCTCGACCGCAGGATCGCCGAGATCCATCGCCCCTATCATAGCGCGATCGAGGCCGAATTGGTCGCATTGCGCGATCGGTTCGGGATCGCGATCCTGCTCGATTGCCACTCGATGCCGCCACGCTCCGCGGCTGGGGAGGCCCAGATCATCCTCGGCGACCGCCATGGCGGCAGCATCGCCGCAGAATATGTCGAGGCGGCCGAGCATGCGGTCTGGCGCGCGGGCTACAGCGTCGCTCGCAATGCACCTTATGCCGGCGGTCATCTTACCGCCCGCAACGGGCGGCCGCGCAGCGGCATCCACGCGCTCCAGCTCGAGATCGACCGGTCGCTCTATCTCGCGGAGGACCTGCGCCATCCCGGCCCGGACTTCGACCGGATCGCCACCATGATCGGCGAGGTGGTAGAGGCGATCGCCGCCCGCGCCCTGGAGCCTCCGCAGGCCGTCGCCGCGGAGTGACAAAAAAAGCCACCTGGCGAAGGGTATCGCCAGGTGGCCAAGGTTCAGGGAGGAACGCCCTCGCGGGCGCAACACGCCGCCATAAAGGGGGGAGATATGACAGCGCGTCGAGTACAATGTAATCAGACCGCAAAAGGTTTCAAGGTGCTACGAATATGCAGCTGAATGTCCGCTACCGCTTGGATTTCGTCGTCCCCGCAGACGCTGGAATCCAGGCCGGCGCGGATCCCGACGGGACTCGCCGGATCCCGCATCCGCGGGGCTGACGAGCACAGTTCGAGAAGGAAAGGGCCTCAGGCCTCGCGGTAGAACCAGGGCGCCATGCGTCCGAACAGCTGGCGATGGCCCTGGAGGTGATGCTTGAGCGCTCCACCGACATGGAGGACGATCAGGGCGAGCATCAGATAGCCGATCAGCTCGTGCCGCGACTCGTAGATTTCGTGGGCCGCCTTGCCGCCGGTAATCGGCAGCGCGGGAACGTCGAACAGGCCGAACCAGCTCGTCGCTCGCCCGTTCGCCGAGACCATCAGCCAGCCGGTGACCGGAGCCGCGAGCATCAGCAGATAGAAGGCCCAGTGCGTTGCAGTCGCGAGCCACCTTTCCCAGGCCTTCATCACCGGGTCGAACGGCGGCGGGCGATGGCTCAGCCGCCACGCCAGCCGCACCAGGGCGAGCAGGATGACGGTGAGGCCGATCGCCTTGTGTCCCGAGATCAAGGCGGATCCGACCGGCTTTGCGAAGCTGTCGTGAAACCAGCCGATCGCGAGGTTGACGATGATCAGGGTGGCAATCAACCAGTGGAGCGAGACCGCGACGCGCGTGTAGCGAATCGCGGCCGGGCTGCCGGCTGGTGCCACGCCTGCCGTCACGCGTTGCCGATCGGGGTCGGCGGGATGTTCGGGCCCTTGCCCTGCTGGACCTGCTTGGAGAATATCTCGCGGATCAGCTGGAGCGAGAACATGTGCGCCATGATCAAGGGCAGCATTCCGTTCTGGCTCATCTTGCGCAGCTCGTCGCCGCGAAGCTCGCGGAACTTGTCCTCGTTGATCATCCGGAAGCCGCGATAGACGAAGGGCTGATCCGAACCTTCCGGCTGGATCGAGACTTCGCCTTCCATCAGCAGGTCGGCCTGGTTGAGCTCGTTGACGAACGCCAGGGTGCGCTGCGCGGAAAGCTCGAACTCCTCGCAGAATTTGAGGATCGCGGTGGTCGCCTCGCTCGGCTTGCCGTCGTCGAACAAGGCGCCGCCCTCGTCGAACTCGCCGACCAGGCCGCTGGTCGGATCGAAGCAGAGCGACAGCTCCTCGGCATCGGGCTGCAGCCGTGCGAGCATGAAGGGATAGCGGCGGATGTAGGCGGGCACATAGAAGTCGCCGTTGAGCGCGCCTTCGTCGTCGACGAAGACATTGGCACCCTCGTTGAGGCCCATCAGGGCGAGCGGGACCGACTGGTCTCCGGTCGAGAAGACGATCGGGCAGAAACGCTGCACCGAGACGAACTCGTCGACCGTGATCGGAACCGCCTGGGCACCGACCAGGAAGGGCGCCTTGTCCGCGGGACGGCTATGGTAATCGCCGTGCAGATTGCTCGAGAGCGGCACCAGATCTCCGTAGAAAAGCGGCAGCGCGGATTCCGGCGGCTGAGTCGCCATATTCGAATACTCCGTCAGATATTGAGGGCGGCCCACGGCCCCCCGGTCCGGTGCTAGCGTCTATGGCCCAATTGGCGGCTCTGCAAGTATGTGCTGCCCCTCGCCGGCCCGGAT
>JAQGLD010000114.1 GCA_028293055.1 Alphaproteobacteria bacterium | reverse complement strand
GGAGCAACGCGGGCCGGGTCCCGAAGACATCAACAAAGCTTGAGGCAGGCGCCGTCGCCCCATTCGAACGCATGAGGTCTGATCATGGCAAACGACAATAATGAGGTCATCCAGCGGCTCTTCCAGCGCTTCTTCCGCGACGAGCTGCCCGGCCTGTCCACGGCGGACCGTTCGGCGCTCGAAGGCGAGTTCGAGGATCGCTATGGCGAACTGCTCCAGCGATCGTCGAGCGGAACCTCGGCCGGCTTCTCCGACCTGGTCGGTTTCGGCGACGGGCCGGTCAAGCCTTTCGATGCCTTGCCGGTGCCGCTGCTGCGCAACGATTTCGACGAATCCGTCATCCCGCCGCAGCTGCTCGCCGCAGCCGAGCTTTATTACATCTATCAAATGGAGCGGATGAAATTGTTCCGGGTGGTCAATGTGTTGAGGCGCCTTTTCGAGAACGGCCAGATCCGAATCCAGCGTGGTGCGGGCGCTCGCGGCCTCTACATTCTCGAGAAGTGGCGGCCGATCCGCTACAAGCGGCGCGACCGCTTGATCGCCTATCGGCGCGTATTCAATTACGGCCGCGCCCCGATCCCGGCCGGCGCGATCGTAAACCGCAACTTCCACTTCCAGATGGTCGCCTTCATGAACGCCATGTCGCAATATTTCCGCGACCTGACGATCGGCCAGGTCATCCGCGGGAGCATGGACATCAACGATCGGCCGTTCGCCGCGCTCGCGATCGTCCAGCGGGTCGGCACCGACCTGCGCTACCAGCTCGACCGCGCCAGCTACGGCAACATTCTCGCCCTCACCCGCGAGGTCGGCCAGTATCTCCAGCAGGTCTTCGAATTGCTCGACACGCCCGACATCAAGAGGTCGTTCGACGCGAACACCAAATGGGATGTCATCGAGCAGGTCGCAGACCGCTATCTCGACGGCGCGCTGGAAATGTCCCAGCGCGCGAAGATGGCCGAAGCCGGTCGACGGTCTCTGCAATGGATCGCGGAGAACGATTTCCGCAGCTCGCTCAGTCCGCTCGTCTTCGAGGCGGATTCCCGAGTCATCGGTGCGCAGGCGGACGCCTGGATCGCGGCGTATCGACTCACCGCGGAAGGGCGGCGCTTCCCGAGCAACCAGACCGACCGCATGGCCTGGGCGCCCGGGCTGGACGCGGCCTCCGCGTCGCGGATCGCGGCCTGATCGCGGCGGCGGCGGAGGCAGGCGGCAATGGCGCCGACATTCCCGCTCTCGCTCGGCGTCGGTTCGCGCCCGCCCGGCATCATTGTCGACGCCGTCTTCGCGCTTTCGCCGATGGGGCTGGCAGTGACGATGGCGCTGTCGAGCCGAGCCCTGGTCTGGCTCCCTCGAGGCCTCGCCACCCTTTTCGACAACGACGCCCTTTTCCTCCGCCAGCCCGACCAGATGGGCGGCGCATGGCTCGGGGCGGCCGCGGGGCCCGAGCTCCTTGCCGGGATGGCCGCCCAGCTCGACCCGTGGCGGCGGGCCTGGCAGAATGGCCGCCTGTCCTCGCGAGTCCACTGGATCGGGGACGTGCAATATGAGAGCGCCCTGCCGGATCGCGATCAATCCGGCCTGCTGCCCCGCTTCGAACGCTGCTGCGCGTCGCTCGATTTCCACCGCAACGATTCGCCTTCGCGCTCGCTCGACGAATGCGCGCGAGACGTGATCGCGCTCGCGGCCGCGCTGCAGCCCGAACGTGTCTATGTCCTCACCCTCGCCGGAATCGATGGCGCCCCGCCTCTGTGTCGCTGGCTGGAGCCGCAGGGCGGCCAGGTGTTCGACCGTCACTGGCCGGGACTCCCCGACTGGTCGGATCCGACCCTTGGGCCTGCTTTGTCGCCTTTGGCGGCGGCGGAGCATTGCGCCGCCCTCGTTCAGATCATCGCCCCGGCCGTGCTCGCTCTGCCGGACGGGTGGAGCGACGACGCCTGGGACGAGGCGGGCGCCGAGGACGCGTTGGGCGAGGATCTGTGGGACGGCGCCCGCGCCCTGTGGCGGCCATTGGTTCCGATGGAGGCGGCGGCGTGAAACAGGAGCGAATCACCCCCGAAGGTCTTCGCACCAATGTCGACGAGCTCGTCATGATCAGCGTGATGGGCGAGGTCTGCTCGCCGATCGAACGCGGCACGCCATGGCGGATCGGCTATGACGGACGGGTGAGGGCGCTCCCCGGCACCGGCGGAATCGTGCTCAACTGGCGGGTCGGCGACCCCTGCGTCGGCCTCGCCGGCGATCATGTCGAGCCGGCGGTGTCGATCCGTAGCGAAAGCCGAAGCGCCGGCACGGCGGATGGTGCCAACCAGGCATTGCAGACCTATTCCTGCGCGGGCAACCAGGCCGTGATCGTTTCCGGCCGCGCCACCGGTGGGCGGGGCATCGTCACCGGCAAGCATGGCGGGATCGACAATGTCCTGATCGATTTTCCGGTCGAGACGATGCGGCGGCTGGCGATCGGCGACCGGATCCAGGTGTGGGCTTACGGACTCGGATTGAGGCTGATCGACTTTCCCGACCTCGCCATCTGGAACTGCTCGCCTCGTTTCCTGGCGAGGTGGGGACCGGTCGTACGCGGCGGGCGGCTGCACGCGCGGGTGACCCACAAGGTGCCGGCGCGAGTGATGGGGTCGGGCCTCGGCAAGAACAATGTGTTGCGCGGCGATTACGACATCCAATTGTCCGATCCCGACATGGTGCGCCGTTACGGGCTCGGCTCGCTCCGCCTCGGCGATGTGGTCGCGATTCTCGACGCCGACAACCGCTTCGGCCGCTCGCGGCTCGGCGGCCATGTCGCGATCGGGCTCGTCGTCCACGGGGAAAGCACGGTCGCAGGGCATGGGCCGGGGGTGATGAGCCTGCTCTCCGGCCCGGCGGAGCTGCTCCAGCCGGAAATCTGCCCGAACGCCAATATCGCGCGCTTTCTCGACATTCGCACGCCGCGGCCGGCCCGCGCGGCACTGCCGCTGCCCGCACGCGAGCAGCTCGAGGCGAAGGCGCGGACCGGAGCGCGGGCGAAGCAGGCGAGAGGAGCGGAGCTGTGAACTCGAACGGACTGATCGAAATCGTGGTTCTCGAACGACGCTCGCGCTTTCGTCGCGTCGGTTCGACCGATTGCCCCTGCGGCTGCGCAGCCTGCCGCGCCGACTCGCTCGACGAGGCCCCGCAGCGTCCGCGTGCGGCGAGGCGCCAGACCAGCGCGCGGGCTGCAGGGCCTCAGCTGCCGGGCTGGGGTGGCTGGTCGAAGCCTGTGTCGCTCAAGCAGATCGACCAAGCGCGCGCAGCGCACAGGCGCGGCGAGAAGGTCGCGCCGGAGCTGCTGCCGTTCGTCAAGGACGGCCCCCAGGTGTATCGGATCACGCGCGCTGGAATCGATCGGGACCGGCCGCTCAGCATCGGGATGACCAAAGGCAATCATTCGATCGGCGACCGAGTCCACGAGCATTTTGCCCAGCCGAGTCGTGCCGACAAGAAGGTCCACGATTCGATCAAGAACCTTCAGCCGGGGCAGATCCTCGTCCAGGCCGGCGATCTCACCCGCCAGGGCATGCACGCCCGGCGGGCGCGCAATTACGAAGGCTGGCTCCAGGATCGCGAGCGGCCTCTGCTCTACGACCCGAACAGCACGACGTTCGACGAAGCAGGGCTCTTCCGCCTTTAGATATTTGATCGTGCATCGTGCGGAAACCGGTTCCCACTTTTCCGCACGATGCACCAGCAAGGAGAATGGACCATGTCCCGGCAAACCACCGCGCTTCGCCGCCCGTTCTGGGCCGATCTCGACGCCCTCGTCATGGAGGAGGTCGATGCGCTCGCAGCGCCGACCGAGCGGCCGGCCCCGCCTCAGCCGGCGACGCCGGAACCCCCGCCGGAGGGGACCTCCGACTTCGTCTCTGACGAGGATTTCTTCACTCGCGGCTGCGCCTATCTTCGCGGCCATCCGCGCGCGGAGTCGATGGTCGAACGGCTCTGCGCCGAGCTTCGCCTGTTCCGCGCGCCCGAACCTTCCGAGAGCGAAGCGGAGGCCGCGGCTCCCGCGTCCGAAGCAGAGCCCGAAGCAGAGGCGGAGCCGGAGGCAGCGGTATGACCGACCTCGCCGAACTGGTCCCGTTCGAGCTCGACCGCCTCGCCGACGAAGCCGATTATGCAGTGATCGGACCGGTCGACGGACGTACCCGAGTGCTCCACACCGACCAGCCGCCCTACGGCGCGGTCTGCCATATCGAGCGGGACTTCGGCGACGGACGGCTGACCGGCTGCACTGCCTTCCTGATCTCACCGACCCGGCTGCTGACCGCGGGTCATTGCATCATGAGCCCGATCCGCAAGCGCCTCGGCCTGCCCCATTTGGCCAAGCGAATCCGGGTCTCTCCCGGCCGGGCGGCCGAGACGGTGATGCCGTTCGGCTCGCAATGGGCGCAAAGCTGGCGCGCAAATCCGGCTTATGTCCTCCGCCCGACCGCGCTCGACGATGTCGCGATCATCGATCTGCCGCGGCCTTTCTCGCCGTCGCCCGGCTTCTTCCGGCTCGCCTCGCCCGATGCGAAGGATTTCGAGCAGATCCGCGCCCGGCTGCTGCTGCACATATCGGGCTATCCGGCCGACAAGCCGCAGGGGACGCAATGGGAGCATGCCGAACGGCTGGACCGGGTCGATCCGCGCCAGCTCCTCTACAGCGTGGACACATGCCCGGGCCATAGCGGCGCGCCGGTGTGGATCCGGCGCACGCCCGATGCACCGGCGGAAGTGATCGCGGTCCACACGTCGGGGCCGCGCCCCCACAGCGAAGGGGCCTGGGGCTGCCGCCCGGGCGTGCCGCTGGCGCCAGCGGGATTGTTCAACCGCGGAGTCAGGATAACACCGACCCTGAAACGGCTCGTCGATTCCGGCTTCGGTACGGCGAAATGACCATGAGCTCGGCCCGGTCGGCACAATGAAGCTAAACATAAGCGCAATATTGTGCTATGGTCAGTGCTTCTCTGCAGCCCGCCGACCCAGTCTCTCTGCGTCATGGGCTTGTCGCGGGTATAAAAGTGCCGGCTGCAGTTGGATGAGGGGGGCTGCCGTGGTGGACGAGCTCCAGCAGACATGGGCGTTTCGCTCATGACGATGTGGTCACGGGACTTGACCACGGCAACGGCCGATTCCGACCGCACTTTGCTGCGAGCCCCGGATAAGAACGAATATGATGACTTGCCGCAATTCGTTCTCGGCGGTCACGCCTTCATCGCGGTCGCCGGAAGCGAGACCTCGGATGTCGAAGGCGGCTTGTTGGCGCATGTCGAGGGACGCGCGTCGCTGGTCGGCAGGATCTGCTGCGAGGGAACCCGCTATCTGATCTACGCGCCGGTCGAGGTCGAGCCGCAGCCGCCGAGCCCGGCCGATATACTGACTCGCCGCGAGCTGCAGGTCGCGATGCTGATCGCCGACGGCCATTGCGACAAGGAGATTGCTCGCAGGCTCGGGATCAGCGGTTATACCGTGCGCGAGCATATCCGTCGCATCTTCGCCAAGCTCAACCTCGGCCGCCGTTCCGCTATCGTCGCTTACCTGCTCAACCGCAGCCGCCCGGTGACAAGGCGGATGGAGCGCTGAGCGGGCAGGGGGCCAGCGCAGAGCTCCGGAACCGCCGGCAAAAATCGAAATTTCAGGATCCCGAACCGCCTTGCGTCGGGCTGGTCTATATGGCTATTAGGGCGCACAAGCTTCACGAGGGCGTTTCGCAGGATCCCATGACCGATCGCACGATCATCTCCGCTGCCCTCCCGGTGCGTTTCGCGCGCATCCCCGTACTCGTACTTATTAGCTGCCATATTGGAGCGGCTCGCGGCTCTGTTTAGCTCTCCGGAACGGATGAGACGACAGAACCCCCGCTCCCCCCGGAGCGGGGGTTTTCTCTTATCTGCTTATACCGAATTCGAAGGACCGAACGATGCTGATGGAAAGAGACAAGGCCGAGACGCTTGAGAAGAGCGGCGCCGAGATCCTCCTCGAGGTGCTTCAGGAACTCGAGGTCGAATTCGTGTTCGGCTATCCGGGCGGCGCGGTCCTCCCGATCTACGACGCCTTGTTCAGGCAGAACCGGATCCGTCACATCCTCGTGCGCCAGGAGGGAGGGGCGGTCCATGCCGCCGAAGGCTATGCCCGCTCGACCGGAAAGCCGGGCGTGGTGCTGGTCACTTCGGGTCCAGGCGCGACCAACGCGGTTACCGGTATCGCCGATGCCTGGCTCGATTCCATCCCGCTCGTCGTGCTCACCGGGCAGGTGCCAACCGCGTTGATCGGCACCGATGCCTTTCAGGAATGCGACACGGTCGGAATCACCCGTCACTGCTCGAAGCACAATTTCCTGGTCAAGAATCCGGCGGAGGTCGGTACGGTCATCCACGAGGCCTTTCATCTCGCCACGTCGGGCCGGCCCGGTCCGGTCGTCGTCGACCTGCCCAAGGACGTGCAGGTGGCGTCCGCGACCTACACCCGTCCCGAGCAGAGTCGCCATCGCGGCTACCGGCCTGCATTCGAGCCCGATCCCGCCGGAATCGCCGCCGCGGTCGAAATGCTCGCCGCAGCCGAACGGCCGATCATCTATGCGGGCGGCGGCATCATCAACGCCGGCCCGGCGGCGAGCCGGTCGCTGCGCGAGCTTGCAGAGCTG
>JAQGLD010000076.1 GCA_028293055.1 Alphaproteobacteria bacterium | reverse complement strand
TCCATCGCCTCGCGGATCCGGTTGGCGGAGATCTGCACCTCCTCGACCGTGTCCTTGATCGAATCGTTGGCGTCGACGGTCTGGCGGGTGGCGAGCTGGATCGCGGTGATCTTGGCGGTGATGTCGTCGGTCGCCCGGGCGGTCTGGCTGGCGAGCGACTTCACTTCCTGGGCGACGACCGCGAATCCGCGGCCGGCATCCCCGGCGCGGGCTGCCTCGATCGTCGCGTTGAGCGCGAGCAGGTTGGTCTGGCCGGCAATGTCGCGGATCAGGCCGAGGATCGATTCGATCGCAGCGACATGGGAGGAGAGCGCCTGGCTGACCTGAACCGCCTTGGAGGATTGCTCGCTGGCCCGGGTGGCGACTCCGGCGGCGACCTCGACCTCGTTGCGGGCGTCCTCGATCGCACGGATCAGGCCGGCGGCGGTCTGCGCAGCCTCGCGCATCGCAAGCGCCGACTGGGCGGCGGCGGCGGCCACTTCGGAGGTCTTGCCGAGCATTCCGCGCGCGGCCGCCGAAGCGTCCGCAGCCTGGGCTCGAAGCAGCTGGCTGTCCGATGAGGTGCGCTCGGCGACGCTGACGATCTCCTCGTTGAACTGGTGGCTGCTCGACTTGAGCTTCACCCGATCGGCCTCGTCGCGGAAGCCGTCATAATGGAAGGCGTAGACGTCGGCTTCGAGGATCGTCACCTGGAGCAGGCAGCCGGACAGGCGCGCGAAGCGCTGGAAGTCGTCGGCGAGCTTTTCGGCCAGGATCTTCTGGCCTTCATGAGCACCGCCGCTGACCGCGGAAAGATAGGCCGAAAGCGGAACTCCGTCGCGAATCGCATCGGCGACGAAGCCCCGCGAAAGCTCGACCCATTTCGGGCTGCGGATGTTCGCGAAGCGGGCGACCAGATAGGCAAGCACCCGTTCGACCCTCAGATCGAGATCTGCGCCTTCGAAAGTCCGTCCGACCTCGGGCGAACGGCCGAAATCGTGCCAGAAGCGGCGCGCGACCCGAGTGCCTTCGTCGGCGAACAGGGTGGCTATCTCCCGGCAATTCGCCGCGAGATCCCCGTCCGCGTCGAAGCGATCGATCCGGCTGTCGAGCCCGACGTCCCTGCTGCTCTCGGTCATAAAGTCACTGCTCCCAATTCGATCCTGATGTGCCTGCAATTGGTTAACATCGTCTTATACACTAGACTGTCGTCGATCCGGGCGATCAGGTCGTTGCGGGAATCGAGGACAGGTCCTAGAAGCGGCGCCACAAGAGGGAGCCGCCTGCCGATGCACCGCAATCCGTCGCGCCCGCTCTCGCCGCATCTTTCGATCTGGCGATGGGGCCCGCACATGCTGGTTTCGATCCTGCACCGGGTGACCGGCAGCGGGCTCTCGACGGTCGGCGCGCTCGCTCTGGTCTGGTGGCTCGTCGCAGCGGCGAGCGGCCCGGAGGCCTATGATGTTTTCCTCTCCTGGGCGAAGACCTGGATCGGGCTCATCGTCGCGATCGGCCTGAGCTGGGCCTTCTTCCAGCACATGCTTTCAGGGCTAAGGCACCTGGTGATGGACATCGGCGCCGGCTTCGAGATCCGGACCAACAAATTCTGGGCTTGGATGACCATCGTCGGCTCCGTCACGTTGACGGCCCTCCTCTGGCTCACCATCGCAATGGACAGGCTGTGAAGATCGAAACCCCAATCGCGCGGGTGCGCGGCCTCGGCTCGGCCCATTCGGGCGCCCATCATTGGTGGCTCGAACGGCTGACCTCGGTCTCGACGCTCCTGCTTTTCGCCTGGTTCGGACTCTCGCTGCTGCGGCTGCCCTCGCTGGACCAGCCGGTGGTCGTTGCCTGGCTCGCCGCGCCGACCGCAGCGGTGCCGATGCTCCTGCTCGTGGTCAGCACCTTCTGGCATCTCAAGCTCGGCATGCAGGTCGTCATCGAGGATTATGTGCACGACGAAGGCTGGAAATTCTTCTCCGTGGTGCTGCTCAACTTCTTCACCATCCTGCTCGCCGCGCTCGCCTTCTTCGCGGTTCTGAAAATCGCGTTCGGCGGAGTGACGCCCCATGGCTGATGCCTACAAGATCATCGACCATGTCTACGACGTCGTCGTCGTCGGCGCCGGAGGCTCGGGCCTTCGAGCGACGATGGGCTCTGCCGAGAGCGGGCTGAAGACCGCCTGCAACACCAAGGTGTTCCCGACCCGCAGCCATACCGTCGCAGCGCAGGGCGGGATCGCCGCGAGCCTCGGCAATATGGGTCCGGACCATTGGACCTGGCACATGTACGACACGGTCAAGGGCTCCGACTGGCTCGGCGATCAGGACGCGATCGAATATCTGGTCCGCGAGGCTCCGGCGGCGGTCTACGAGCTCGAACATGCCGGAGTGCCGTTCAGCCGCACCAACGAGGGCAAGATCTATCAGCGCGCCTTCGGCGGTATGATGCAGAATATGGGCGAGGGGCCGCCGGCCCAGCGCACCTGCGCGGCCGCCGACCGCACCGGCCACGCCATGCTCCACGCGCTCTACCAGCAGAGCCTGAAATATGACGCGGACTTCTTCATCGAATATTTCGCGATCGACCTGATCATGGAGCGCGACTCCAGCGGCGCCCCGGAATGCCGCGGCGTGATCGCCTTTTGCCTCGAGGATGGGACGATCCACCGCTTCCGCGCCCACGCGGTCGTGCTCGCGACCGGCGGCTATGGCCGCGCCTATTTCTCGGCGACCTCGGCGCATACCTGCACCGGCGACGGCAATGCGATGGTGCTTCGCGCCGGCCTGCCGCTCCAGGACATGGAGTTCGTCCAGTTCCACCCGACCGGCATTTACGGCGCCGGAGTGCTGATCACCGAGGGCGCGCGGGGCGAGGGCGGCTACCTCACCAATTCCGAGGGCGAGCGCTTCATGGAGCGCTACGCCCCGTCCGCCAAGGATCTCGCCAGCCGCGACGTGGTCTCGCGATCGATGGCGATGGAGATTCGCGAAGGTCGCGGAGTCGGCAAGGAGAAGGACCATATCTACCTTCACCTCGACCATATCGACCCGAAGATCCTCCACGAGCGTCTTCCGGGGATCACCGAGACCGGGAAGATCTTCGCCGGGGTCGACCTGACCCGCCAGCCGCTGCCGGTCGTGCCGACCGTCCATTACAACATGGGCGGAATTCCCACCAATTATCACGGCGAGGTGGTGACGCTTCGCGACGGCAATCCCGACGCGGTCGTGCCGGGCCTGTTCGCGATCGGAGAGGCCGCGTGCGTCTCGGTCCACGGCGCCAACCGGCTCGGCTCGAACAGCCTGATCGACCTTGTCGTCTTCGGCCGCGCCGTCGGCCACCGCGTCGCAGAGCTGATCAAGCCCGACACCAAGCATGCCGAGCCGACCAAGCATAGCGCCGACATGGCGCTCGGCCGGCTCGATTTCTTCCGCCACGCCAAGGGCGGCAGCCCGACCGCCGAAATCCGCCTGCAGATGCAGAAGACGATGCAGTCGGATTGCGCGGTGTTCCGCACCGAGAAGACGCTCGACGAGGGCAAGGCCCGGATCGACGCGGTCCATGCGCGGATGGGCGACATCAAGGTCACCGACCGGAGCCTTATCTGGAACACCGATCTGGTCGAGACCCTCGAGCTCGACAATCTGATCGGCCAGGCGGTGGTGACGATGCACTCGGCCGCGAACCGCAAGGAGAGCCGTGGCGCCCACATGCACGAGGATTATCCCAAGCGCGACGATGCAAACTGGATGAAGCATACGATCGCCTGGTTCGACAAGGGCCAGGTGCGGATCGATTATCGCCCCGTGCACGACTACACGCTCACCGACGACATCGACTATATCAAGCCGAAGGCGCGGGTATACTGAGCTGCCGCTCGCCAAGCCGCAATCAAGCCTGGGTCGCAAAATCGCATAACCTGATTTAGTCCGCTCACTTTTGCGGGAACTCTCGCTTCGCGCGACGTGTTCGTTTCTCGACCGTCAGGGATCGGGACCGAATTGCTATGGCAGATAGGAATGGCGCATCTCCGCTCCAGCTCTGGGGCGGCGCGGAATGCACTATCGTGCGGCTCGGCAACACATGGCGCGATCAGGCCGAGGAGACCGGCCATGCCCGGCGTCGCTCGGATTTCGATCTCGTCGCAGGGCTCGGAGTGGAGCGAGTCCGCTTTCCGATCCTGTGGGAGCGGGTTGCCGCGGATCGGCCCGACCGGCTCGATTTCTCATGGACCGACGATCGTCTCGCAGCCCTTCGCGAGCGTGGGATCTCGGTCGCCGCCGGTCTCCTCCATCATGGCTCCGGTCCCCATTATACCGACCTGCTCGATCCGGACTTCCCGAAGAAGCTGGCCGATTATGCGGCGCGGGTCGCCGAACGCTATCCGTGGATCGACATGTGGACACCGGTCAACGAACCGCTGACTACCGCCCGCTTCTCGGCACTCTACGGCCATTGGTATCCGCATCGCAGCGACGAGGGCGCCTTCCTGCGCGCCCTGGTCAACGAGTGCGCCGGAACCGCCGCCGCGATGACTGCGATAAAGGCTGCGATCCCGGGCGCGCAGCTGGTCCAGACAGAGGATCTCGGCAAGACTTTCGCGACCGAGCCGCTGCGCCGCCAGGCCCAATATGAAAATCGCCGCCGCTGGCTGAGCTTCGACCTGCTCTGCGGCCGGGTCGATCCGGATCATGACTTCTGGCAGCGGCTGATCAAGGCAGGCGTTGGCGCAGCCCAGCTCGAAACGCTGCGCGATGGGCGCTCGACACCCGATCTGCTCGGCATCAATCATTATCTGACCAGCGAACGCTTTCTCGATCATCGCCTGCACCATTATCCCGGGCACGAGCCGGGCGGGAACGGGCGCGACACCTATGTCGATGCCGAAGCGGTGCGGGTCCACCATCTCGAGGCGGATACCGGAATCGCGCAACGGCTGCGCGAGGCGTGGGAACGCTATCGGATTCCGATCGCGATCACCGAGGTCCATCACGGCTGCACCCGCGACGAGCAGTTGCGCTGGTTCGCGGAGGTCTGGCAGGCGGCCGGCCAGGTGCGCGGCGAAGGGGCGGACATCAGGGCGGTCACGCTCTGGTCCCTGTTCGGCAATGTCGACTGGCACTCGCTGCTGACCCGCCGCGACGGAGTCTACGGAGTCGGCGTGTTCGACGCACGCTCGCCCGAACCGCGCCCGACCGCGATCGCCGCCGCGGCC
>JAQGLD010000064.1 GCA_028293055.1 Alphaproteobacteria bacterium | reverse complement strand
GACTAGTGAAGTTTCCGGATTACGCTGACCTAGTGCAAGGATAATCTTGCACATAATAGGGAAACGATCATGACCATTGAACAGATCGATCTTATTGATACGCCGTCCGACGCCCAGTACTACACGGCTATGGCAATATCGGCGGCCGTGACCGTTGGAATTGGCCTTCTGTTCTTGTCTTAATCTTAGACGGGGGAGCTTCCCATGACTTTTGAGGCAATCGACATCATCGACGCGCCGGAATCCGACACTGCCAAGGGCGTGACGAACGGAATCCTCATCGGGTTAGCCATTCTCGGCATTATCGTAGCGTGCTGATCGCTAATCGCCGTTGATGGACAAGGGCGCGGTTCTTGTGGGGACCGCGCCCTTGTTTCCAATTCCAGACAACATTTGAGGTCTCGGGCTGAACATGTTGAAGATCAAGGACCAGTTGGAATTTTATCCGGCCGAGAAGGGGTTGGTTCACGTCTACGACGCGTCCAGCGCGCGCCATTTCAAGCTGGGCGCGCAGGAGGTCGGATGGCTGAAGCTGCTCGACGGCACGAGGAGTGCTGATCAGCTCGTCGGACTGATACCATTCGAATATTTCCAGCGGTTCCTCGGCACCGTCGAGCGCCTGGGGTTGCTCGATCAGCCTGTGGCGGCGTCGAAGCCTCCATTCAATCCGCTGAAGATCAAGATCGCGAAATTCGATCCCGGTCGGCTGCTCGATGGCAATTTGAAGTTCGCGCGCCTTTATCGGCATGCGCTGAACTGGATGTCGTTGCCGCTTTTCCTGCTCAACCTGGCTGCTATCATCCTCCTGTTTCCGCAGATCCGGGACGCGATCCAAGATTTCCATTTCAGCCTGGCGATCGTGCCGGCCTATCTGCTCACCATCTTCGTCGTCGGCCTTGCGCATGAATATTCGCACGCGCTGGTCGCGACATCCTTCGGCGCGAAAGTGCCGAGGATCGGCTTCATGCTGTTCTTCCTCCAGCCGGCCTTCTACGCCGATGTGAGCGCCATCAACCTGTTTTCCGATCGCAAGAGCCGCGTCCAGACGCTGCTGGCGGGAATACAGGCCAACAACATCCTTGCATTCTTCGGCATCATCGCTGCGCTCTGCACCTTCCAAACCGCGGCATTTCCGTATCTGGTTTTCTTCGTCGCGATGAACATCATGCTGATGTTCATAAACCTGGTCCCGTTCGTCGAGTATGACGGATATTACATATTCCAGGACCTGATCGCGGAGCCAAGGTTCAACAGGAACGCGTTCGTCGGCACGCTGACGCGTAGCTCAGGCAACATCGAACATCTTTTATATTTCGTCCTGAGCCAGATGTATCAGCTCTCGCTGATCATCTCCGGTCTCCTGCTGCTCAGGCTTGGCGTGAACCAGGTCTTTCCAGGGCGGATCGTCGATGTGGCCTTCTTGATCCTGATCATCGCAGCCGCGCCGGCACTGACCGTGTCCCGCCTTCGAACGATGAAGTGAGACGATCATGGCAAGCTACAGACTCAATCCGTTCTGCATGGTCACGGACACGCCGCGCGGCATCATCCTGAACGGCCTCCCGGACCTGCGGGTCGTCTTCGAACGCGAGCACCGCCCGATCATCGACCTGCTGATCGCGAGGGAGCAGTTCCAGGAGGAGGAAATATTGAAGCTGGTCGCACCGACCAGGCTCGAGGAGCTGGTGGCGAAGAAGGTGCTGCTGCGCGACGGTGAAACGCTCGAGCAAGGCCGATATTCGCGGCAGCGCGGCTATTTTTCGCTCACTGCGGATCAGCCGCAGGAGGTCGTCCATCGTCTCTCCAACGCGCATGTCCTGATCCTCGGTGTCGGAGCGATCGGCAGCCACGTGCTGTGGAACCTCGCAGCTATCGGTGTCGGCAACATCACCGTGGTCGATTTCGACACGGTCGAGGAAAGCAATTTCAACCGCCAGCTGATGTATACGCCCGGCGATCTCGGCCGGCTCAAGGTCGATGTCATCTGCGAGCGTATCCGGGCCTTCAATCCGGGCATCAAGCTGACCGGCCTGAACCGCAAGATCGCTTGCGAGGAGGAAATCAGTGCACTGCTCGATGGGGTCGATCTCGTCGTCAAAGCGATCGACACCCCCGAGGAATCGAACAATTGGGTCAATTCGGTCTGCGTCCGAGCCCGCATTCCGTTCATCGTCGGCGGTTTCATCGACTGCGTCGGGGTCGTCGGGCCGAACTATATTCCCGGGCGCTCGACCTGCTTCGCCTGCGTCGGAGACCCTGGGACGGTCAGGCGGCTGCATGGTACCGGCGCGACCTTCGCCCCGCTGACCACGATCGTCTCCTCAAAGCTGGCGATGGTCGCCTACAAGATCCTGATCAAGGAGGATGCGAAGTTCGCCGACCGGGTCTTCACCTACGACACCCGCGACGGACAGTGGACAATTGAGGATATCGTTCCCGCCGAGACCTGCCGGGTGTGCGGCGCGGAGCCGCGCCCGTCCGAGGCGGCCGATCCGCGCCAGACTCCGCGGATCCTCTATCGCGCCTCCCTGATGGCCCTGATGGCGCTGACCGTCGTGCTGCGCGAGTTTTTCGGGCAGGATCTCGCCGGGACTTTGATGTTCTTGGCCCTGTTCGCCACCATGCCGGTGATCTACGCGATAGAGGACAGGAACGTCGCCGGCACGAGACGGCAATTCTTCGTCATCTCCTGCATCTATGTGCTGTTCGGCGTCGGTTCGCTGCTCATCGACGACTTCAATTCGGGAGCGATCCAGGTCCCGGCAAGCTTCGATGCCTTCTTCACCGACGTCCGCTCGATCTGCGGACTGGTCGCCCAGGCCGTCCTGGCCGTGACCATCCTGTTCTTCGGGATGTGCGCGATGCTCAAGGCGACTCCATTCGTCATGGCCTTCGCTCGCCAGGGGATTTCCGAGGCATGAGCGACCGGATCCAAAGCCGGGACCGTCGTCACCGCGGCGGGCGCGGCCACTCTCTCAATCCAGTCCGGAAAGGATGAAATCATGTCGCTGGTAACGACCTATTTCAGGATGCTGTTCGAACCCCAACGTGCGTTCGGTGAAGCGATGTCGAAGAAAGTGTGGACGCTGCTGCTTCCCTTCTTTCTCGCAGTCCTGTTCACCGCGATCCTCAACATCTATTATTTCTACCACGTCGACATCGCCTGGCTGCGCGATCAGATGACCGCGAGCATGCCCTCCGATCAGCGCGACGTGATCGCACGCAGCATGACTCGCGGGCGGTTCATCGGAATCAGCATCATCGGAGTCTGCTTCCTCGCGCTCACCATCAATCTCGGCCGCGCCTTCATCTACTGGCTTGCCCTCAAGGTTCAGGGCGTTGGATCGCAAGGCTTCGTCAAGCTGTTCGCTGTCGTCGTGTGGTCGACCGCGCCGCTGCTGCTGATCCTCCCTGCAGGCCTCCTCAACATCAGCCTGGCGCCGGGCGGGCACCTCGCCGGCAACGACGTCAACCCGGTGTCGCTCAACCAATTGCTCTTCCACCTTCCGGCGGGCAGCGCCTGGGGTCAGCTCCTGTCGACCTTCAGCCTCGTCAACCTGTGGGAGATCGCGTTGATCGGGGTCGGAATCCAATATGTGTCGCGCCTGGGCATGTCCAAGGCGATGCTCATCGCTCTGCTTCCCGACGCGATCGTCTACGGGATCTGGGGCCTGCTGCTCGCCGTGAGCGGTGCCTGAGCCATGCGACGCAAGCCCTTGCTCTACGGCCTGGCGGCATTCGTCCTGCTGTCGCCCTTCCCGGCACGCTACGTCGCCAGCCGCTCGGCCGTTCCGGTGGAGGTGGCACAAGCCCAGCCGCGCCGGATACGCGAAACGGTCCTCGCGACCGGAAACCTCATCTACCGCGACGAAGCTCTGCTTTCGCCGGAGATCATCGCCAAGGTCCAGGCCGTTTTGGTCAAGGAGGGAGATCGGGTCGAGGCCGGCCAGCCGGTCATCCTGCTCGAGCAGGAGAATCTGCGCCAGACCGTCGCCCAGCAGCAGGCGCAGGTGGCGATCGAGGGCGCGACCACCGCGCAGCAGCATGCGAATGTCAGCAATATGGAGCTCCAGCTCGCCCGCATGAAGGACCTCAGCCAAAAGGGCTTCGCGTCCAAGTCGAGCTACGACAATGCCGCGTACGGCCTGAGCGCGGCGCGGGCCCAGCTGGCGGGAAACCAGCTCGCGATCGGCCGCGCGCAGGCGACGCTCAAGCAGGCCGATTTCGAGCTCCAGCGCACCGTCATCCGGGCGCCGATGGCGGGCACCGTCGTGTCGGTCAGCATCAAGCCGGGGGAGACCGCAGTGCCGAGCGCGACCGGCATTCCCGGATCGAGCCTGGTGACGATCGCCCGCAAGGGCACGATGATGGTCGACCTCAATGTGGATGAGAATGATGTCGGGCGGCTTGCGATCGGCAGCGAGGCGCGGATCACATGCCCGACCCTGCCCGACGCGGGAATCACCGGGAAGCTGCGCGAGATCGCGCTTGCGCCACGCCGCACCGGCCAGATCCTCGCCGCAAACGATGCGACCGGGCGCACCTATTCGGTCAAGGTCGACCTCAACGGCTATGAAGCACCGGCGCTTCGCGAAGGCATGTCCTGCCGTGCGAAGATATACACCTCCGATCCCCCTGCCACGGTCTCGGTGCCGGTGCAGGCCGTGCTCAACGAGCATTCGAGCGACGATGACGGGATCAACCTGCCCGGAGAGCATCGCGAGAAGGCGCAGAAATATGTCTTCGTGCTCAAGGGTGATCGAGTCGCCAAGCGCCAGGTGACGACGGGCATAGCGGACGACGAATATCAGCAGATCCTCTCCGGCGTCGGCGCCAGGGAGCGTATCGTCACCGGGCCCTATCGATTGCTGAAATCGCTCGTCGACGGTGCGAAAATCTCAGTCGCGAGCCTGGACTGATGCTTGCGCCGCCGCTGCTCGAGCTGCGGGAGCTCACGCGCCGATACACCGTCGGCAGCGAGACCATCTTCGCGCTCAACCAGGTCGACCTCGCAGTCGAGGCCAACGACTATATGGCGATCGTCGGCTCCTCGGGATCCGGAAAGTCGACGATGATGAACATCCTGGGCTGTCTCGATCAGCCGACATCGGGTGAGTATCTGCTCGATTCGACACTGGTGTCGGGCCTCAACGAGACCCAGCTGTCGTCGATCCGCAACCGCAAGATCGGCTTCATCTTCCAGAGCTTCAACCTGCTGCCGCGGGCCTCGGCGCTGAGGAACGTCATTCAGCCCCTGCTCTATCGGCCTGGAAGCCGAGCCGAGCGGATCGACAAGGCCGAGCGGGTGCTCGACCGGGTCGGGCTGCTCAACCGAAAGAACCATCTGCCCAACGAGCTTTCGGGCGGGCAGCGGCAGCGCGTGGCGATCGCTCGTGCGCTGGTGACCGAGCCGTCGCTGCTCCTCGCGGACGAGCCGACCGGGAATCTCGACAGCACGACCACAGCGGACATACTCAGGCTGTTCGATACGCTCCACCAGGACGGGCAGACCGTTATCCTGGTGACCCACGACGACAAGATCGCCGCGCGTTGCCGCCGCAAGGTGACGCTCCAGGACGGCAGGATCGTCCAGGCGGAAAGCCACCCCAATTGATTGCCCAATGCTTCCTTCTCGCGATCGAAAGCATTCGTGCGCGGCTGATGCGCAGCGTGATCACCTCGCTCGGGATCATCGTCAGCGTCGCGGCGGTGATCGCAGTCGTCTCGATGATCCAGGGGCTGGCTTATTCGGTGGTTCGCAATTTCGAGGGTCTCGGCACCAATGTGCTGACCATCCAGTCTTCGACCCCGTTCCGCGAGCAGCTGCTCGGAAAGTCGAACCGGCTGACGATGCAGGACTATCTTCTGATCAAGAAGAAGTTCGGCGATGTCGGTAGGATCGTCCCGTCCTTTGCTCCGTTCGGTCAGTTCGGAGCGACGATCTCGAGCGGCGGCGAGGACAATCAGACCCGCGTGCTTGCGGTGACGGCGACCTATAACGACACCATCAGGGTCTATCCCAGCGTCGGCCGCTTCATCACCGACAGCGACAATCGCTCGGCCCGCCCGGTTT
Source organism: Alphaproteobacteria bacterium (assembly GCA_028293055.1). GTDB lineage: Bacteria > Pseudomonadota > Alphaproteobacteria > Sphingomonadales > Sphingomonadaceae > Allosphingosinicella. Next base: position 5,455 of record JAQGLD010000064.1, on the reverse strand, counting down.
GCGTGATCGGCGAACGGGTGCGGACCAACCTCAACCTGCCGAAGAATCCGATTGGCCGGTTCATCGAAGTGGGCGGTGCTTCGCTCAAGATCGTCGGCGTGATGGAGGAGCGCGGCGATCTGCTTGGAATGAGCCAAGACGATTATATCGTGGTCCCGTTCGCGATCGGCCAGCGGATCATGCCGAACACGAATCTGCAGGACATCACCATTCTGATCGACGTCGCCGACATTTCCCGGCTCGACGAGCTGAGAGACCGGATTTCGGGGACTTTGCGCGAGGCCCACGCGCTGCGGGGCGACCAGGAAGACGACTTTCGGGTGCAGACCGCCCAGCAGCTTACCCAGTCCGTCTCGTCGGTGACCGATACGATCACCTATGTGCTTGGCGGAGTGATCGGCATCTCGCTGCTCGTCGGAGGGATCGGCATCATGAACATCATGCTGGTCTCGGTGACCGAGCGGACCCGCGAGATCGGCATCTGCAAGGCGCTCGGCGCACGCAGGCAGACGATCCTCCTACAGTTCCTGCTCGAAGCGGTGGTTCTCTCGCTGCTCGGCGGACTGATCGGAGTCGTCCTGGGCTGGATAATCGGACTTGGCGGAACCTTGTTCATTCCCGGCCTGCCGCCGCCGCGAATCCCGATGTGGGCTATTTCGCTCGCCTTGTTCTTCTCCAGCGCGGTGGGGTTGATCTTCGGCGTGATTCCCGCGGCAAAGGCGTCGGATCTCGATCCCATCGAGGCGCTCCGCTATGAATAATCTCTCAACCTTTCCCGGGATAGATCTTGATCGAAAGGAGATTTCGAAATGAATACAAGCTCGAGCAGAGGGACCAAGCTGGCGATCGTGGGAGTCGTCATCATCGCTCCGTTGATCGCTTACAACCTCTTGAATTCGCAGTCGTCGGACTTTTTCAAGGGCGGGCTGACCGGGGTCGTCATCGGAGGCGCGGTCGTCGCCCTGCTCTACGCCGTGAAGCGCCTGCGGGGAGGCGAGCAGCCGGCTTGAGAATGACTGCGGGTCGGCGCGGGGGCAAGTGCTGCCCCGCCCGTTCCTGATCTGGAACGGGCGGCCGGTGCGTCCGATCAAAAGGCGTGGCGGGCTCGCGCAAGCACGAAGCGCGCCTGCGCGACATGCATGCTCTCGATCATCTCGCCCTCGTAACGCTCGGCCCCGCCGGTCGCGGCCTCGATCAGCCGTTTCGCCGCTTCGACCTCGTCCGCGCTCGGGCCGAACCGGCGGTTCGCAGTCTCGATCTGGTTGGGATGGATGAGCGACTTGCCGTCGAAACCGAAACTCCGGCCCTCGCGGCATTCCGCCTCCAGGCCTTCCGGATCGTCGAGCCGGTTGTAGACTCCGTCGAAAGCGGCGATCCCTGCCGCCCGGGCGGCGAGAATTGTCATCTGGAGGGCGGTGGTGAGCACCGGCCGGGCATGGCCTGGCCGCAAGCCGAGATCGGCTGAAAGATCGTTGGTGCCGGCGATCAGGGCAGCGCTCTCGACTGCGATCGCCGCGGCATTGATCACTCCGCGCGCGGTCTCGATCATCGCCATGACCGGCTTTCCGGTACGGTCCGCGACGCGCCCGATATCTTCGGGCCTGCCGGTCAGTGGATAGACGAGGAGTTGCACCGCGCTGTCGGCGACCGCGGCCAGGTCCGCCTCGTGCCACGGCTCGCTGGCGTTGATCCGGATGGCGGTACGCCCGGGGAATGGGTGCGAGACGGCTTCGATCGCAGCTTCGCGCGCACTGTCCTTGTCCTGCGACTTCACCGCATCCTCGAGGTCGAGCACGACCATGTCGGCGGCGAGGCCCCTCGCCTTCTCGATCGCGCGCGGGTTGGAGGCAGGAAGGAAGAGGAGCGAGCGGCAGAGCCGCAAATCGGGCTGGTTCATCTCCCGATTTTGCTTGGAAGCGCGCGCGCTTGCCAGCATTATGTGGGCCTGTTTCCCGGGGAGGATAAAGATGGCCGCCATCGCACTGTTCCTGATCGTCCTGCTAGTCCTCTTCTTCCTGATGTCCAGCATCAAGATCGTCCGCCAAGGCTATCATTACACGATCGAACATTTTGGCCGGTTCACGGCAGTCGCGCGTCCCGGATTCAATTTCTACATGCCATTTTTCTATCGGGTCGGCCGCAAGGTTAACATGATGGAGCAGGTGCTCGACATTCCGGGCCAGGAGATCATCACCCGCGACAATGCAATGGTCGCGGTCGACGGCGTCGTCTTCTTCCAGGTCCTGGATGCGGCCAAGGCAGCCTATGAGGTGTCCGACCTCTATCTCGCGATCATGCAGCTCTCGACGACCAATTTGCGCACCGTCATGGGATCGATGGATCTCGACGAAACCTTGTCCAAGCGCGACGAGATCAACGCCAGGCTGCTGATCGTCGTCGACCAGGCGACCGAGGCCTGGGGGGTCAAGATCACGCGAGTGGAGGTCAAGGATATCCGGCCGCCCGCCGACATCGTCAACGCGATGGGCCGGCAGATGAAGGCCGAGCGCGAGAAGCGCGCGGTGATCCTCGAGGCGGAGGGCATGCGCGCCTCGGCCATCCTCAAGGCCGAGGGCGAGAAGCAGGGCCAGATCCTCCAGGCCGAGGGCCTCCGCGAGGCGGCCTTCCGCACCGCCGAAGCGCGTGAGCGCGCCGCCGAGGCGGAAGCGAAAGCGACCCAGATGGTCTCGGAAGCGATCGAGAAGGGCAGCGCCCAGGCGATCAACTATTTCATCGCCCAGAAATATGTCGACGCGATCAGCCAGTTCGCGACGTCGCCCAATGCCAAGACGATCCTGTTCCCGGTCGAGGCGACGCAGCTGATCGGAACGCTTGGTGGAATCGGCGAGTTGGCGCGCGCCGCCTTGGGCCGAGACGAGACGTCGCCCCAGCCGCCGGCGCGGCGGCCGGGGCCGTTCGAACAGCCCAAGTGATGACGGGATTCGAGCCGCACTGGCTGTGGCTGATCGCGGCCACACTGCTCGCCATCGCCGAGCTGCTGGTCCCGGGGGTCTTCCTGATCTGGATCGCGGCAGCGGCGGCCGCGACCGGATTCGCCACCCTGATCTTCGGAGTGCCGATCGCCTTTCAGCTCGCCTTGTTCGCGCTCTTCTCGATCGGCAGCGTCTATAGCGGCCGGCGCTGGTATGCCGGCAATCCGGTCGAAAGCAGCGATCCACTGCTCAACGACCGCACTGCGAGGCTGATCGGCCGCACCGTCACCGTCACCAGCGCGATCGCGCACGGCGAGGGCCGGGTCCGGGTCGGCGACAGCGTCTGGCCCTGCCGAGGCCCGGATTCGCCCGAAGGCAGCCAGGTGCGGATCGTGGGCACCGAGGGGACCTGCCTGAGGGTGGAGCCGGTGGCCGTGCTTGATCCTCCCCGGCACGGCGAGGCGGACCACCCATAGTGTGACGTGGGGCCATAGTCTGGCGTAGGACCATAGTGTGGAATAGGAAGTGTGCCCTGCACACCTCCTACGCCCCGCTACGAAGGCCCCCCGCAAATCGAGGACGGAGGTTATTTCCTCTTCGGCGCGCCCGACTTCGGCGCACGCGGCTTCGCGGAGCCGGTCTTCGCACCGCTCGGCTTGGCACCCGTCGCGCCACTGCTTTTCTTGCGGCTGCGCAGGATTGCGGCGCCTGCGACTCCCGCCGCGGCAACACCCGCTGCCGCCGCAGCGCCGATTCCGACTGTCTTCCAGTTGAAGCCGCTATCGCTGATCGCCTGGCCGCCTTTCTCCTCCTCGAGCAGGATCGCAGCATCGCCATTGGCGGAAAGGCGCACCTTGTCGTCTTCGATGCTGGCGATGAGGCCGGCCGACAGGTAATGATGATGATTGGCGTGGGAGCCGCTGTCGCGCTTGGTGAGACGGATGCGGTCGCCGTCGACATGGTCGACCGTGCCGATATGGACGCCATCGGCCCCGATCACTTCCATATGTTCCTTCACCTGGCTGATATCCGCCATTCCTGGTCTCCATTGCTGCTGGGGTTTGGCCGATAAACGTTCGGCAGGCGGAATGGATGCAAGGTCAGAAGACGACCGAGGTCCCGAACCCCTCCCGCTTCGCCTGCGCGAACAGATACCAGCCGGCAGCGAGATCCTGGACGACGCTTCCGAGCGATTTGTAGACCGTTACCGCTTCAGGGTCCGGCCTACCGGTCAGGGTCCCCGCGAAGACCTCGCCGATCTCTCCCCTGATATGGCAGTCGCCGACCAGCCCAGCCTCGCGCGCTCGAATGAACTCTCCGCCCTGATGGAGGACGCCTTCGCGATGATCGGCAAAAAAGTGGGCGCGGCGGACCAATTCAGCGTCGATTTCCGCGGGTCCGGCCCGGCTCGACCCGATTGCATTGACATGAATACCGTCCCGAACCCAGCGGCTGAGCAGGATCGGCTCGGGGGAAGCCGTGGTGGTGCAGACGATATCGGCATTGCGAACCGCGTCCTCGACGCTCTCCATCACCTCGACCGGGCAGCCCAAGCGGCTCTCCAGTATCGACTTGAGCGCTTTCGCCTTGGCAGGAGCGCGGCCCCAGATCGACAGGCTGTCCAGGGCCCGCACTTCGGCGATCGCCTCGGCATGGCGCAGCCCCTGCTCGCCAGTGCCGAGGATGGCGAGGCGCCGCGAGTCCGGCCTGGCCAGCGCATCGGTCGCCGCGGCCGAGGCCGCCGCGGTGCGGATGCCGGTGACCTCCGAGGCATCGACGATCGCGACCGGAGCGCCATTGTCCGGATCGAACAGCGTGACCACGCCCTGGTGGGACGGTGTCCCATTATTGCCGGGATAGACGCTGATCAGCTTGGCACCGAACGTTCCGCCGCTCAGAGCGCCCGGCATGATTCCGAAGGCGCGGCCGCCCGCCAGGTCGATGATCGTCCGCAGGCTTTGCTGGGTGTCGCCGCGAGACAGCGCCGTCATCGCCTCGCGCATCAACGGAATGCAGGCCGAATAGGTCAGGTGCGCCGCGACCTCGGCTCGGGAGATGATGAGGAGATCGCCCATCAGGCGCCCCAGACGGAGCGCGCATAAGCGAGGAAATTGAGGCCGAGGATCTTCTCGACTCGGGCCTCGCCATAGCCTTTCGCGCGCAGCAGATCGGCGAGGCGATGGAATTGGCTCGGTCCCTGGAGGTCGAGGACGAGTGGAAGCGTGTCGGGATTCTCGCCGGGCGCGCCGATCCCGTTCCTGCGGCGGTCGGCGACCTGCTTGGCGGTGAACGCCCGGTAGGCGGGCATGTCGTCGATCCCGGTCGTCCCGCCGTCGGTGCCGATGCCGACATGGTCCTCGCCGCACACATTCACCGCATGGTCGATATGGGCGACGACATCCTCGGCGTGGGCAACGCTCGAGGGGACCAGGAACGGCATGAAGTAGATTCCGACGAACCCGCCCCGCGAAGCCACCAGGCGCAGCTCGGCATCGCTCTTGTTGCGCGGCACGTCGTTGAGC
>JAQGLD010000038.1 GCA_028293055.1 Alphaproteobacteria bacterium | reverse complement strand
GGAGCAATGATCCCGACGACCAGGACCTGGCGGATCATGCCGACGATCATGTCCTCCGGCAGCCAATCGCCGTCGACACGTACCGCGAGCAGGCAGGACGACACGTCGGTCTTCGGATCGAGGGGATTCTGTTTGCGCTCGGCCACCAGCGCGCGCGCCATGTCGTAGAGGAGAAGGCTCGATTCCTTGGTCGAATCCATGTCCGCGGACTGCACCGCGACATTGAAGCGGCGTCCGACTTCCCCGAGGCTGTCGACCTGATCGGGTGGAAGGTTCATCCAGCGCCCGAAGACCAGCACCGGCATTCGCGACGAGAATTCCGTGCAGATGTCGCCGCCGCGCTTCTCGACCATCGGGGCGAGCAGCTCGGCGCAGATTTCGTGAATGTCCGGGCGAAGCCGAGCGACCTTGCGCGGGGTGAGCAGCGGGGAAATGGCCCGGCGATAGGGGGTATGCTCCGGCGGATCGAGGTGGAGCGGCGGGCGCCGCCCGGTGAATGCGACCTTGGGAATCACATTCTGCTTCGAGGTGATATAGGTTTCGCTGTCGGCCGCGGCGTTGGCGACGTCGGCGTAACGGGTCAGCGCCCAGAACCCGCCCCAGGCGTCGGTATGGGCGACCGGACATTCGCTGCGCAGCCTGCGGTACGTGTCCTGGGGACTGTCGAACGTCTCGGGAGCGAGCGGGTCGAAATCGGCTTTCATGATTCAGCCTAACTGGAATGTAAGCGTTTGCAAAGAGCGGGTTTCGCGCCCGGCCGGCTCGTAAGGTCAGCCACGAGCGAATCTTTGCACCAGCGACGGGACCGGCCGGCAGGCATAGGAATGCGCGTCGGCACTGTCGCCGTGCCCGTCGTAAATGGCGGCCTGGGGGAAGGGACAGAGCGTGCGGGTGAACAGGATCCTATCGTCGGTGCGCTTGGTCGCGGTCAACCGCTGTGGCGGCTGGCGATCCTCTACCCAGCGGATCAGCGACCAGAGGATGTCCGAATCCGGGTTCGGCGGCGCCGCAGGAAGCGGATGGCCTGAGCCTCCAAACGCGTCGGCCGCGCCGCCGCCGCGGCAATGATACATTCCCGGCACCATGAACAGGCGAACTGAGTCGGCGAGCCGCCGGGGGCCGCCATTGGCGCGGGCGAGCGCCGCATAATAATCGATCGTCGGCAGCGCGATCACCGACGGATCGGCCCAGCCCTGATAGATGATCGCCTTTCCGCCGCGGTCGACGAAGCCCTGGATTGCCGTCCGGTCGGCGCGAAGCTCCGGCATCGCCCGGTCGACCGCCGCGAGATCGGCAGTCCGCCGAAACGTCTCCTCGTTCCAGTCCGGGTCGTCGTAGACCGCATCGCCCCACATCGCGCGCAGCAGCGGCGAGGGCGGTCCCGGCCGGGTGCGCACGCCTGGGAGCAGGCCCTCGTCCATCGGCCGGCCCTTCTCGTCGGGCATCGGCCGGACGATCCGGTCAAGCATGGCGAGCCTTGCGGGATCGAGGCAGCCGTCCCTGGCGCCGCCGCGGCAGAGCAATTTGCGCGTGTCGAAGCGGCAGGTGAGGGGATTTTCAACGATTCCGTCGGCGACACCGTCGTTTCGGTCGCAGGCCTCGGTCGCCGCTTTTTCGTAGAGCGCCCAGTCGGAGTCGCTGAGCGCTCCGGCCGGGTCGTGCTTCTGCGCCAGCGCCTGCCACATCATCCGCACCGAGATGAGGGGCATGTAGGGCCCGGGCGCGCCGGCGACGACACCGTCATAGTCGCCGGGATAATTCTGCATCTCTTTCAGCGCCTGGCGGCCGCCGCCCGAGCAGCCGAGGAAATAGCTTCGCGCGGCCGGATGCGAATAATAAAGGGCGATGAGCTGCTTCGCCGCGAGCGCGGTGAGGTGGACCGCGCGGTGCTCGTAATCCACCCTCGCCTTGGCATTGGTCATCCAGCGCTTCTGGCTCGCCTTGTGCCCGGAATCGGTCGTCACGGTTGCGAAGCCCTGACCGACCCTGAGACTCATGTCGCGATAGTTGAAGATGCCGGCATCGCCGCCGACTCCGGCGCCGAGCAGCCGCCCGTTCCAATCGGTCGGAAGCCAGAGCTCGAATCCGATATTGCCCTCGATCGTGCCTTCGACCCGGCATAGCGGAACTGCGACCGGGGCCGGGGCATAGGTGCCGCCTCCGTCGGGCCGCCAGTGCGGGTCGGGACGGATCGGGCTGGCACGCTGCACCACCACGGAGGCGCCGCGATCCCCCTCCAGCGCGTGGCAGTCCATCGCGCCGGCGGAAGCCAGCGCCAGCGCGGCCAGCCCGAGCATCAGATCTTCACCGTCGCAGTGAAGGAGATCAGGCGCGGGACCGGACTGGAGGATTGCGGATCATAACCACGGATGGTGTCGACGAAGGGCGGATCCTGGTCGAACAGGTTGCGCACATCGACCGAGAAGCGGAAGCGATCGTTGAGATCCCAGCCGAGGAACAGGTCGACCGTGTCATATTTGTCGACCTGCTGCGCCGGGGTGACCGTCGTATTGCTGTAGCCGGCGAGATGGTTCCAGGTCACCCGGGTTGAGAATTCGCGCCACTTGAGACCGGCATCGGCCTGCGAGCGGAATTTCTGCGGGAAGTTGATCACACCGAGCACATCGGCGAGCCCCGAGCCGGGCACCGCCTCGAACTTGTAGCGGGTGAAATAGGTGCCCTGGAATCCGGCGTCGGCCTTCACATCGCCGAACTCGCGCTCGTAATAGAGGCCGAAGTCGAGCCCCTTGACCAGGGATGTACCAAGATTCTGACGCCGGCCGTCGACGATGAACTGGACGACATTGGCGTTGATCGCCTGGTTGATCGGCAGGCCCGACGCGATCAGCGCCTGGACCTGCGCCGCGCTTGGATTGAAGGTGACGAAGCTGGTGTAGAGCGGGTTGGTCAGGATGCCCGGAGTTCCGCGCAGCGCCTGGATCTGGTTGGTATAATTTATGTCGAAATAGGTCAGCGTCGCGCGTAGGCCCGGCGTGACTTTCGGTGCAATCTCCACGCCCGCCGACCAGGTCTTGGCGGTCTCGGGCTTGAGGCCCGGATTGCCGCCGGCGATCCCGATCCCGGTCAGGTTCCCGTTCGGGCCGGGGAGCGTGTCGTAATAAAGTCCAGCGCCGCCTGCGATGGTCGAGACTTCGGTGAAGGTCGGTGCCCGGAACGACGTGCCGTAGCTGCCCCGGAAGGTGACGCCCGCGACCGGCTTGTAGGTGATCCCGAACTTCGGGTTCGTGGTGCCGCCGAAATCGCTGTAGCGCTCGTAGCGGTCGGCCACCGAGAGCGACAATTGCTCGAGCCCGGGGCGGGCATTGTCGGCGCCGAACACCGGCACGAACAACTCGCCGAACACCGCCTTGACGTTGCGCGTGCCGGCGTCGGCGACGCTGGTTCGAGCAAGGCTGCTGCCGGTGGTCAGATCGGTAAACGTATATTCCTTGCGATACTCTCCGCCGACTGCGAGCCGGACATTGCCGCCGGGCAGGCGGAAGAGCGAGCCGTCAAACTGGATATTCGCGACATCGAGCCGGGTCCGGCCGGTGATGATGAAGAGATTGTCCTCGAGCTTGGCGAGGGTCGCCGGATTGTTGGGCCCGCCGAACACGTTGAGCGCGGTCGCCGGATTGGTGTCGGCGAGCGCCGCAGTGAGCGCTGCGGCGTTGAGGCCGAGGTGGCGATCGGCCACGTCGCTCGACTGGCCGTGGGCATAATAGACGGTTCCGGACCAGTCGCCGAACAATTTGGCCTCGGCTCCGCCGCTCAGGTTCCAGGTCTCGCCATGATAGGGGTTGAAGCTCGCCCGGCCGAGCTGGGGCACCAGCGAATAGGTCACCGTCTCGGACGTCGCGCCGGCCACCGGCGAAACGAAGAAGGGGTTGGTGTTGCGCACCGTTGCAGTCACGTTGGCGATCGAGGCGATGGTGCCGTTGCGATAGGAATAGAAGCCGTCCGCGAACAGGCGGATGCGGTCGCCTATCTCCTGAGAAACGGCGCCGACGACATTGTAGCGCTTCTGCTCCGGAATGACGGTGTCGAGGCCGTTGTAGAAGCAGCGGTTGGAAGAGCCCCGCACCAGGGTGCCGACATTCGCGGCGCTAACCCCGCCGACAGGAATCGCGTAGGTGCCGCCGCCGACCGTGATCGTGCCCGGATTGCAGAACGTCGAGCGCAAATCGCGACCGCCGCGCGAGAGATTATTGTCCTGATAGAAGTCGAGATCGTAGCCGCGCAGGTGCGAATTGTGGGTAAACTCGGCGGACAGCATCGCCGAGCCGCCTTGCCAGCGGTGGCCGACGATGCCAGCGACCTGCTGCTCGTCATAGCCGCCCTCGGTGAAGCCGGAGCGGGCGCGGAATTCGGCGCCGTCGAAATTCTTGCGGAGGATGAAATTGACCACTCCG
>JAQGLD010000018.1 GCA_028293055.1 Alphaproteobacteria bacterium | reverse complement strand
TGGCTCGGATCGCGCGGACTGCTGAAGAAGGGACCCGCCGGATGATGAAGATTCTCTCGCTCGCCCTTGCTCTCTTTCTTGGAAACGGCGCCGCCATGGCCGCCGCGCCCGACCCGCTGGATATCGTCAACCCGGAATTGCGGGCCTCGGCGCGGCAGATGGAGCAGATGAAGTTCCCGCCGCTTTCCGAGGCGGAGCTGCCGAAGATGCGTTCGATGTCCTGGGGTCCCGACCAGCCGCTGCTCGCCGACATCCCGATTTCGGAGCACCGCATTCCCCGATCCGCAGGCGGCGGCGAAATCCTCGTCTATGTCGTCAATGCGGCGCCCGGAAAGGCGCGGCCGGGAATCCTGCACACCCATGGCGGCGGCTATGTCATGGGATCGGCCAAGTCCGACATTCGCGACTTGCAGCTGCTCGCCAAGGCGCTCGACTGCGTCATCGTCACGGTCGAGTACCGGCTCGCCCCGGAAACTCGCTTTGCGGGGTCGATCGAGGACAATTATGCCGGCCTGCGCTGGATGCATGGCCATGCCCCCGAGCTCGGTGTCGACAAGAGCCGCATCGCCGTGATGGGTGAGAGCGCCGGAGGCGGTCACGCGGCCCTGCTCGCGCTCGCGGCCAGGGACCGCCGCGAGGTCCCGATTCTCTTCGAGATGCTGGTCTATCCGATGCTCGACGATCGCACCGGAAGTTCGCGTCCAGTGCCCACCCATATCGGCCAGCTGGTCTGGAACGCCCAGGCGAACCGCTTCGGCTGGCAGAGCTTTCTCGGCCGTGCGCCGGGCGGTGATGCCCCGCCGGGCGGGGTCCCGGCGCGGGTCGAAAATCTGAAGGGGCTGCCGCCGACCTTCATCGGCGTCGGCTCGATCGACCTCTTCGTCGGGGAGGATATCGACTATGCCCGTCGGCTGATCGATGCAGGCGTCCCCACCGAATTGCTCGTCGTGCCGGGCGCCTTCCACGGCTTCGACGTCATCGCACGCGACACGGATGTCGCCAGGCGCTTCACCGAGGCCAAGATTGCGGCTCTGCGCCGCGCCTTCGCCGCTGCGGCCGACGCCCCGCGCGCTCCAGACCAGGGAAAATGAAGTCGATGATCCAGCTGCGTCCTGCCGGTTTTCGCTCTTGCGCGAGCGCCGTGGCCCTGCTTGCGGGCACCTTGCTCGGCGCCGGTTTTCTCGAGCATCCGGCTTCGGCGCAGACCCCGTCCGATCCGCTCGCCGCCGGCTTCGCCGATCCGCCCGCCTCCGCCCGCCCGCGGGTCTGGTGGCACTGGATGAACGGAAACATCACCCAGGACGGGATCACCAAGGATCTCGAATGGATGAAACGCGTCGGCATTGGCGGCCTGCAGAATTTCGACGCCAACCTCACCACGCCGCAGATCGTCGACCATCGCCTGGTCTACATGACTCCGGAATGGAAGGCCGCCTTACGCCACGCCGCGATGCTCGCCGACAGGCTCGGGCTCGAGCTCGCGATCGCAGCCTCGCCGGGCTGGAGCGAGACCGGGGGGCCGTGGGTCAAGCCGGTCGACGGGATGAAGAAACTGGTCTGGTCCGAGACCGAGGTCGAAGGCGGTCGCCGGCTTAGCGCGCCGCTTCCGCGGCCGCCTTCGGTGACCGGCCCGTTCCAGGACGTGCCGATGCCGCCGTCGATCGAGGAAATGATGGCGGGCGGCGCGGCGAAGGGGCCGCCCAAGCCGATTCACTATGCCGACGCGGCTGTGCTCGCCTGGCCCGTCGCTGCGGCTTCGGCAGCGCCGGCGCCTCGCGCCAGCGATGGCGAAGGCCATGCGCTCGACGCGGCTGCGCTCGCCGACGGGAGCCTCGATACGGGCGCCGAGATCGGCCGGGGCAGCGCCGACAGGCCGGCGACCGTCACCCTCGCTTACGAGACGGCGCGGACGATCAGCTCGGCGACCCTGTTCGTGCCGGGACTCGTCTCGATGTTCTCCAACGCGCCCTTCCTGCCAGTGCTCGAGGCGCACGACCAGGCCGGCTGGCGCCGCCTCGCCGAGCTGCCGCTCGCCGATGTTCCGACGACGGTGAGCTTCGCTCCGACCATGGCCCGCGAGTTCCGGATCGTCTTTGCCGCCAATGAAGACCCGCGCGAGCTCGGCCTCGGCGCCGCCGCTCCGGGCGCGGAGATCCCCAACATGTTCGGTGGCCCGCCGACCACGACCATGAGGATCGTCGCGCTGCGCCTCTCGGACGCGCCGAAGGTCGACCGGTTCGAGGCGAAGGCTGGCTTCACCCTGGTCAGAGATTATTACGCCCTGAGCCGTGACAGCGGGCCCGATCTGGCCGGCATTCCGCCCGAGCAGGTGCTCGACCTGACCGCGCACCTGCGCCCCGACGGATCGCTCGACTGGACCCCGCCCAAGGGCCGCTGGCACATCGCGCGGCTCGGTTACTCGCTGCTCGGCACGACCAACCATCCCGCCCCCGCCGAGGCGACTGGGCTCGAGGTCGACAAATATGATTCGTCGGCGGTGCGCCGCTATCTCGAAACCTATCTCGGCCTGTATCGCGACGCGGCCGGACCGGAGCTGGTCGGCCCGCGCGGGGTGCGGGCGATGCTCACCGACAGCATCGAGGTCGGCGCTTCCAACTGGACTCCGGCCCTGATCGAGCGATTCCGCGCCCTGCGCGGCTACGACCCGACCCCCTGGCTGCCGGCGCTGACCGGAGCGATCGTCGGCTCGCGGGCGCGCAGCGACGCCTTTCTCTACGACTTCCGCCGCACCCTCGCAGACCTCATGGCGAGCGAGCATTACGCCACCGTCGCCGCGGTGGCGCACGAGAATGGGCTCAAGCTCTATGGCGAGGCGCTCGAGGATGTCCGCCCTGTGCTCGGGGACGACATTGCGATGCGCGCCCATGCCGACGTGCCGATGGCCGCCTTGTGGACCTATGCGCCGGGGGGATCGCCGAAGCCGACCCTGATCGGAGACATGCGCGGTGCTGCTTCGGTCGCCCATATTTACGGGCAGAATCTGGTCGCCGCCGA
>JAQGLD010000641.1 GCA_028293055.1 Alphaproteobacteria bacterium | reverse complement strand
GATGTAAGGGTAGGGACGGAGGTCGAACGGCATGAAATAACGCATCGTAGTCAGCGTGAATACTGACATGATATCGGCTGCTGTGAGTTCCTCCCCGGCCAGATAGCTTGTCCTGAAGCCGATCGGTAACGCCCAGGGCTTCTCCGCCGCGTTCTGTGGCGGTTAACCTGCTGAAATGAGCCGGTTATTTATCTAACTTGGGGACACTAAGGCTGCATGTTCCTGTCCTACAAGAAGCACCACTCATATATCCGTGCCAATCGAAAAAATCGTCTCCATGGAAGCGGCGGCTTTTTTCCGTCACTTGCGGAGAATGGAAGATCGGCGCTGCGGACAGAGACGCTCATTCCAGCCGATAAATCAGGCCGAAAGCGTCCTTCGCCTCTACCTCGCTATTGAGTGTCCACACGACGAATAGCTTGCGAAACGACCCGGCAGCAGAGACATGGTCATGGAGTTCATTTTGTCGGGTCGTGGCCGAAAGCCAACCATCACCTTTCGGAAGGCGAGGCGGAACAGCGGAACCTGACCGCGCACAGGGTCGCTCGCCAGATCTCGAGCGCCTTTTGCAGAAGAGACTCAGCCTCCAAGTGCCGCCCCTCGTCATTCAGCACCTCGGCAAGGTTGTTAATAGCTTCCCGCCGTGTCCGGGTGGGTAGGCGGGGCCGAAAGCGTAGGTTTAGGTCGGTGTCGCCACAAATAGCCCCTTCCGACCTGACGCGGGGTCGCTGTCAGGACGATTCACATGAGCGCCTCAGCGACCTGCTGGCCGCGTTCGAATTTAGGCCGGTTGTACAACCCGCGCTGAACCGCGCAGCCAATAGAATGGGAGGGCACATAGCATCAGTCCAAGGCTCCATCCGACGGCTTCCACCCCGGCGCCAATCATTACCCAGCAAGAAAACAGCAGGCCGATCACCGCTGCCGGACGCGCGATGCCCAGCTTAAGTGCTGCTGCGCAGACGCCGATATATAGCCAGATCGTCGCCGCGGTGGTGAGTTGCAGCATGAATGTGAGAAGCCCCTCGGTAGAGCGCGACATCGTGCTCAATATCAACACACTGGCGAGCGCACTTGAGGCGATGAGGATGGCGACCGGTACATCCCGCCTGTTGGTTCGATCGAGCCAGCGAGGCAATACGCCTGCGCGTGCCATGCCGAGCGGCAGTTCGCCTTGTACCAGCACCCAGCCATTAAGGCAGCCGATCGCGGCGATCGCGGCAAAGGCCGCAACGGCTATGCTGGCGCCCTGTCCCCAAAAAATCGCAACAAACATGGCTATCGGCGCAGTCGCAGTGGCGACAGTGTCAGCCGGCAGCGCGAACACGATGCCCGAGCACACTATGACGTACAGCAACCCGGTCGCGAGCAGTCCACCCAGCGTCGCCAGCACGACGTTGCGTGCCGGGTCGCGCACGCGCTCGGCCACGATGCTTGCGCCCTCGAACCCCACCAGCGCGAAGAAAGCGAGAGTCGCCGCCGAGGTGAGCGAACCGCCGGTGAACGCACCTTGCGAATGGTTGTGGAGCGCCATGCGGCCGGAAAACATCAATCCGCCAAGGATCGCGACGACCGCCAGTAATGGCAGGACCTTGAGCGCGGTTGTGATGACCTGGAACCGGCCTGCCGCACGTGCGCCACCCACGTTGAGCAGAGTAACGAGCCAAATTAACGAAACGGCCGAAAGCGCAGACGCCGCCGGTGTCGCCCCGAGCACAGGCCCGAAGACTGAAAGGTAACGGATTGCTGTGACGGCGATAATCGCATTGGCCGACCACACACCGACCCAGTAGCTCCATCCAATCAGCACGCCCGCCAAGGGGCCGAGAGCGGCGGCGCACATCGGAACTGCACCGGTTGCATGCGGCATAGTTATGGCAAGCCGCGACAGCACCAGTGCGATGACCCCCGCGCCAGCAATGACGCAGAACCATGCTACGACACCCGCCCACCCGAATGGCGCGAGTTGCGCAGGGAGAAGGAAAATCCCGGAACCGATCATTCCGCCGACTACCAACGCAGTGGCCGTCCAAAGGCCGAAAGGACGAGTCGAATCGATCTGGGTCCCCACGGCTAGAGACTGATCGAGTGGCTTATGGAATGCAAGCAAAGCGGGCCCTACACCGATGACGGCGGCTGCTTTCCGAAAGGCGGCTAGCGACAGGGAACGACCGATTTTGGCGCAACCCCGTCCGGCCGCTTTTGGGCCGGACCTGGCCGATTGCTGACAGGCGGCTTTAGAGATCTTCAAAGGAGGAAGCGGCCCTTCGTTCAGATCCGGTCATAAGGCTTCTTGGATTGGAAGACGGGGTGCCGACCTTACTGGGATAGGGGCTTCGGCAGTAGACTCACTGCAGTAGTCGCACCCTCTACAAAAGCGAGGCGCACGCCCCAAATTCGGTTAATTCCCACGAGCGAAGCGAGCCTCTTCCTGTCCGCCCTCATCCACATCGTTGACGACGACGCTCGCGTGCGCGCTGCAACAAGTTTTCTGTTGAGCCGCCACGGCTACCGAACCGAGATCTATGCCAGCGGCGAGGAGCTGCTCGAGGCCGCCGGGCTGGGGCTGGGATCCGGCTGCATCCTTCTTGACGTGTCGATGCCAGGGCTCGGCGGCAACGAGACGTTGCGGCGACTGTCGAGCTTCGGACCCGTCGCGCCTGTGATCATGATGAGCGGCCATGGCGATATTGGCCCGGCGGTCGAGGCAATGAGGCTCGGAGCGTCCGACTTTCTCGCAAAGCCGCACCAGGAGCCCGACCTCATCGCTGCAATCGAGCGGGCGCTGGACCAAGCGGGCCGCATCCGTGATCGACACGAGGCCGCGACAACGGCCGTTGCGCGCCTGCAGCGGCTCTCCCCGCGCGAGCGTCAGGTATTGCGAGGTCTCCTCGCCGGCTTGACCAACAAGGAGATTGCCCGTCGCCTCGACCTCAGTCCTCGAACGGTCGAGATGCACCGCGCCAACATGATGGAGACCCTCGGCACCGCCAGCTTGTCGGAGGCCCTCCGGCTGGGAGTGGACGCCGACCTCGCGCCACTCGGCGTTGACGACAGCGCGCCGATTGCCGTTCCCCCGAGCAAAGCGGTGGAAGGCGATCCTCCACGTGTTCCAAGTCCGCCGCACCTCCCCCCCGCGCTTGACCTGCTCGAAGGCACGACGGATTGTGCATTCCTCCTCGATCCGAAATGGCGCTTCATCTATCTGAACCGGAATGCCGAGGCTCTCATCGGACGCGGGCGAGACCTGCGGGGGTGCGAAATCTGGGAGGCGTTCCCGCTTGCGAGGGGGACGCGGGGGTGGGACCAGCTGAACCGCGTCGTCTCGACGGGCCGGCCTTGCCGGTTCGAATTCTTCGAGCCCGACCTGGAGATGTGGCTGGACGTCAGCGCTCGAGCCTTTTCGGGCGGGGTTCAGGTGTTCTTCCGTGATGTAAGCGCCCAGAGGAAGGCCGCCGCGTCGCTCCGGATGAGCGAGGAGGCGCTTCGACTGGCGCTCGAGGCGGCCGGGGACGGCGCCTGGGACTGGAACATTGTGACGGCGAACGTCGCAATGTCCGAACGGTTCCTGGAGCGGCTCGGTTATCGTGCGGAGCAGTTGCCCAGCCGGTTCGAGACCGTGCGCCAGCTCATTCACCCCGACGACCTCAATCGCGTGCTTGGCCTGCTCAACGCCCATCTCGAGGGGAGAACCGCGCGGTTCTCCTGCGAGTATCGGATCCGGCGCGCGGACGGGACCTGGTGCTGGGTGCTCGACCGCGGGCGTGTCGTGGCGCGCGACGCGACAACGGGCCTGCCGTCCCGAATGCTCGGCAGCGCCTGCGACATCAGCGATCTCAAGTCGGCGGAACAGCGCGCCCAGGAAGCGTCCGAACGCTTGGGGCTGGCCCTGCGTAATGCCGGCGCCGGCACCTGGGATCTCGATCTCGACAGCCAGAATGTACGCCTGTGCCCGCGCAGCCGGGAGCTTCACGGCCTTCCCGAGAAGGGCGCGGAACAGTTCAGCGTCGGCGAATGGGAGCGCACCGTCGATCCCGAAGATCTGCCGCTCGTCAAGCGTGCTTTGGACGCGAGCGTGGCGGACGGAAGCCTCTTCAGGGCGGAATATCGCACGGTTTGCCGCGCGGGGACGCCGCGCCGCCTGCTTGGGCTCGGCAAAGTCGTTCGGGACGCGGCCGGGAGACCCTCCCGCTTCGTCGGCCTCAACCAGGACCTGACGGAGCAGGCCGTCGAATTCGGGGGTTCGAAGCCGATGCACCCGGACCTGCTGCATCATTCGCGGCTCAACGCCATGGGTATCATGGCGGCAACGCTCGCCCACGAGTTGAGCCAGCCGCTGACCGCGATCATGAGCTTCGCGCGCGGAAGCCGACTTGCACTCATCGAGTCCGGATTGCCACTCGATGCTGCGGTCGTGCAGGCGGTGTCGGACACAGAGAGAAGCGCAGCATACGCCGTCGAGATCATCCGACGGGTGCGCGCACATGCAAGCTTTTTCGACTCGGAGAAAAGATCCGAAAGTCTCCGCTCCATCGTCGAGGAGGCCTGCCGGATCAGCCACGCCTGCCGTCCTCAGGCGGTGCCCGAGATGCGGCTGGACGAGACGGTAGACCGGGTCGTGGCGGATCGGATCCAGATCGAACAGGTCCTGCTCAACCTCCTCCGCAATGGCCACGAATCGGTCGAGGAGACGGATGGGGACAGTCCGCTCATCGTCTCCTCGCACCGCCTCGGGGACGATGAGGTCAAGATCTGCATCGCCGACAGGGGCACCGGCATCTCGGACGAAGTCATGGCCAGTCTTTTCACGCCCTTCGAGACCGCAAAGGTGGAAGGGCACGGCATCGGCCTCTCGATCTGCCGCACGATTGTGGAGGGCCATGGAGGTCGCATCTGGGTCGAAGACAACCCTCTTGGAGGCGCCGTCTTCTGCTTCACCTTGAAGCTGCCATCACTCGACCCGTAAGTTCGCTGCAGTAGCCCCACGGTAGGGGCTCTTCAGTCGTCCCTTCCACTCCCCCCTCTAGTCAGCCGCGGAGAGGGGAAGGTGAACGTGTTGGAACATCGTGAGCAGAAGCGGGAGAGGTGGGGCGCGGTGCGGTGCGCGGTCAGAACCGGACCCGGCGCGAAGAACTCGGGCGCGTCCCCAGCGGATGACGCTCCCTGCCCCCAACAGTGGCAACCCTGCGGCGGCCGGGGAGCCGGTAATTTCGACCCCTTGTTCGAGGCGCTGCTGCGCCAGACGCGGGAGGCAGTCTTCCTCCTCGACGAACGCGGCCGGCTGATCGAAGCCAATCGGGCAGGCCAGCAGGCCTTTGGAGGTCGCCTTCCGGAGCCGGGAAGTGACTGGGCGAAGCTTTGGCCAGCGGCCACGCGCGACCTTGCGGGCGATGCCGTAAGGCGGGCCAGGTCGGGTGTCACCGCGCGGCTGTCGATCCATCAGCCCGGCGCGGGCGGCACGGGACGGTGGTGGGACGTGCTCGTCGCTCCCGTGCGCGCGGAGCGGCAGTTCGGGACCATGATCCTTGCCACCTGCCGCGACACAACTGTGCACCGGAAGTCGGCAGACGACCTTCTGCGGGCGGCCGAGCGCGACCCCTTGACCCTACTCCCCAACCGCCTCGCCTTACAGAGGCGTCTCGAAGCGAGCATCGTGCGCAGCATGGAAGGCGCTACTCCGGTCGGTCTCATCTTGTTGGATCTCGACCATTTCAATCAGGTCAACGAGGCCTTGGGGACGGCGGCGGGCGATCACCTGCTCCGGAGTGTCTCGGCGCGGCTGAAGGACATGCTGAAACCCTCCGACTGTCTGGCCCGCATTGGTGGGGACACCTTTGCAATCATCTTCGAGGGGCTGAAAGGAATCGCAGAACTTTCCATAGCGAGCGAGTGCATGCTGGAGAGGGTGAGACTCCCCACCTGCCATGCCGGCCGACTGATCAATGTCGGGGCGAGCGTCGGCGGATCGCTCTATCCGCGAGACGGCGCCAGCGGCCACGATCTCCTGAAGAGCGCGGAATGCGCGCTGCAGGCAGTAAAGGCGGAGGGGCGCGGCGCGAGCCGCATGTTCCACCAGCACATGCGGGTCGAAGCCCAGCGGAAAGCGTCACAGCGCAACCTCGCCCGCGTGGCGCTACTGGAGCGCTCGATCGTTCCCGTTTACCAGCCGAAGATGGATCTCCGATCGGGCCAGATTGTCGGTTTCGAAGCCTTGTTGCGCTGGTCGCATCCGAGACGAGGGCTCCAGGGTCCGGAGACGCTGGCGGAGGGCTTCAAGGAGTATCAGCTCGCTTCCAGCCTCGGCCGGATGATGCAGCAGGCCGTGATCGCGGACCTTCAGCGGTGGCGCAAGGCTGGAATCGATTGCCGCCACATCTCGATCAA